>JBLMZZ010000209.1:0-33886 GCA_050259095.1 Omnitrophica WOR_2 bacterium
CAACACCTCAGCAGGCTCTTGAATTAATTCAGATTGCTGAAGAAGCGAATGTTAAAGTTCAGGTGGGACATGTGGAACGTTTTAATCCCGCTTTTGTAGCAGCATCTCCTTATATTGAAACTCCGTTATTTATCGAAACACACCGTTTAGCACAGTTTAATCCCAGAGGTACAGATGTTCCTGTTATTCTCGATTTGATGATTCATGATCTCGACATCATCTTAAGCATTGTTAAATCGGGGATTCATAAGATAAGTGCAAGTGGGGTTGCTGTTGTAAGTGATACTCCCGATATAGCCAATGCACGTGTGGAGTTCGATAATGGATGTGTTGCAAATCTTACTGCAAGCAGAATATCGATGAAAAACATGAGAAAGACCCGTATTTTTCAAAAAGATGCATATATAGCCATTGATTTCCTTGAGAAAAAGACTGAAATTATTCGAATGAGTGAAGTTATTGACAATAGTGATCCTTTTGCAATGGTTCTGGATCTTGGAGCAGGCAAAAATCCAAAACAAATCTTTCTTGAGAAACCTGAAGTATTAGCCTCAAATGCTATTGTAGCTGAACTACAAAGCTTTGCAGATGCCATTAGTCACAACACAGTACCTCCGGTAACTATAACTGACGGTTACAATGCTCTTGATCTCGCTTATAAGATAATTGAGAAAATGGAGGATGCTGCTAACCTGGCAGTATAAATTGTGTTACAGGTTAAAATTTGTTAAAACTTTAAGCAATAAATGAAGTTTAAGACCGTTCAATCTACACGGTTACTTCCAGAATTATTATAAAAAGATGGCCCTCTCTACAACTAAAAATTTTATCTTCCGCATCTCACTTCTATTACTAACCGTATCACTTATTAGTTGTGAACCAAAAAATGATCCTGATCTGGTGCCTTCATATCTGCATATTGAGAAAATAGATGTTACAACTAATTCTCAACAAGGTACCTCATCCTCAAAAATAACAGATGCATGGGTTTACATCAATGATAATCTCATTGGTTCATACGAGTTACCCGCTACTATTCCTATTCTTACAGAAGGCAAACAGCATGTTGTTGTGAAAGCCGGCATCAAGTTAAACGGAATAAATAATACCCGCAATACTTATCCTTTCTATACTGATATTATACAGGATGTAACCTTTGTGAGGGATAGTGTGGTAAACCTTACAAACGCAACAGTAACTTATCGTAGCAACACATTGTTTGCATGGATGGAGAATTTTGATCATCCCGGACTTTCACTTGATACTACTTCAAAAAGCGATGTTTCGATTGACAAGACAAATGATCCTGATAAAATTTTCCCGGAAACAGGAAATTCTTATTCGGGAATTGTGCAACTAACAGCCGATTCAAGCATCTTTGAAGCAGTGACGAGTGAAAAGTTTGAATTTCCGAGTGCAGGTAATTCGGTTTTTCTTGAAATGAATTACAAGATTAACCATAAATTGGTGGTTGGTGTGTTTTATTTATCTTCCGGAATTAGGTATCAACGGCCGTTGATCGTACTTAATGAAAGTGATGATTGGAAAAAGGTCTATATCAACCTTACTGTTCCTAAATATGATACTCCAAATGCAACTGATTTTCAAATATTCTTTGGAGCTGAGAAAGAAGATGGAACAGATGATGCATTATTCCTTCTGGATAATTTGAAACTCGTGCATTTTAATATTGCAAAATGAATAAAAAATTACAAGTTGCACGTTATGTAATAGCTGATTTTGTTGCTGCAGTTCTTGCATGGGCTACATTCTTTGTTTATCGTAAATACTCTGCTGATCCTAATATTTTTAATTATCCTGAGGTTATTTATCAGGATAAGAACCTTCTATACGGCCTTATTTTTATTCCTATTTTCTGGTTATGCCTGTATATAATGATGGGCACCTACCGCAGAATATACCGTAAAGCGCGATTAAAAGAATTGGGACAGACGTTGTTGATTACAATCATTGGTGTTATCATACTATTCTTTACACTTATTATTGATGATATGATTACGGAGTATCATCACTATTATGATTCAATACTTGTACTCTTCTGCTGCCATTTTATACCTACCTATACATTCAGACTGATCCTTACTTCAATTACAACTTATAAAATACATCACAAACTTCTTGGATTTAATACCATTATAGTTGGAAGCAATGGAAATGCTATAGGAATTTACAATGAAATAGAGAATCAGGAAAAATCCAGTGGAAATCATTTTGTAGGATTTGTAAACGCTGCTGCATACAAAGATTATAAGCTTGAAAAGTTTCTTCCCCATCTGGGGCAGATTAACCAGCTAAAACAAATAGTAATGACGCATAATGTTGAGGAAGTGATTATTGCTACAGAGAGATCAGAAGTTAAGACGATCGAGCAAATCATCACTGAGATAGAAAGTACGAATGTAATTATTAAGGTAATACCCGACATGCAGGATTATTTGCTTGGAACCATTCACTCTACCTCAATCTTCCATACTCCACTTTTGGAAATATCTCCTGATTTAATGCCTGCCTGGCAACAGTCATTGAAACGGTTGATGGACATCTTTGTATCAATAATTGCGATGATTATACTTTTACCTGCTTATTTGGGGGTTGCAATAGGTATAAAGCTAACATCCAGAGGACCGGTGCTCTATCGTCAGAAACGTATAGGCCTGCATGGGAAGCCATTTACTATGATCAAATTTAGAAGCATGTATTGTGATGCTGAGAAAAATGGAGTACCTCAACTATCCTCTAAAGAAGATCCTCGTATTACTTCGTTTGGCTTATTCCTTAGAAAAGTGCGCCTTGATGAAATACCTCAGTTTTGGTCGGTATTAAAAGGTGATATGTCACTTGTTGGGCCACGCCCCGAAAGACAGTACTTCATTGATCAAATAGTACATCGCGCACCACATTATCGTCTTCTGCAGAAAGTTAAACCGGGTATCACAAGTTGGGGCCAGGTAAAATATGGTTACGCAGAAAATGTTGAAGAAATGGTTGAACGTCTCAAGTTTGATATTCTCTATATTGAGAACATGTCACTTGCAATGGACTTCAAGATTCTGATTTATACTGTTCTGATTGTTTTACAGGGAAGAGGTAAATAATTGCTTTAACCGGCAGATTCCTTTTATATTCTTGAGTTAAATTTAAATAGTACCATTTTCAATTCGTTGTACTATCATTTCAATCTCATAATCTTTACCTTGAGGGTCATACTTTTCTTTCAGGTTATACCCAAATAATCTACTTAGATTTTGCCAGAAGAAAGCAACAAAGGTTCCTCTTAATTCTTTTACGATATTATACGTTGGATTTCCGGTTTCTCTATCAACCAATTTAAGTAAGATATGGCCTTGTGTAATCGTAAGGGCTTTTAATTCATCACCAAATTCAGCCTTAAGTTCATCTTCAGCCCTTCTATATAATTTCTTCTGCTGGTTTTCGGTAAGGCCAGCCATTAAAGTGTCATATTCACGTAGCTTCAAACCGGCAAGGCGTGCATAAGGATATACTTTCTTAACATTCCTCACAAGTCTTTCATACCTGCGCTGATCGCTTGGAGTGCGGTATATTACGAACCCTTTAATCCTTACCTCGGGCAACGACATCATAGGAATAGTATCACCATTCACTATTTTTGCCTTGACAACAATAATACCTTTTGGTGATTGTGCATGAGCTGCCGGTACCAATAGAATAATAAATAGTATGCTATAGAGCAAACGGGACATTAATCCATACATTTAACATACTTTATTAACAAAATCAATGCCAATAAATTGTGTTAAGCTTAGGATTTCTAAGCTACACGCAGTTTTGAGTGACTAATTTTGCTTAATTTCTCCTGAGCATATGGTAAAGTCAATTTAAACTCTCTGATATTTTGATCAGAAGGCAGTTCATACATAGCATCAGTCAGTATGGCTTCCATAATTGACCTAAGGCCACGAGCTCCAAGTTTAAATTCTATGGCTTTATCAACGATGAAGTCATATACTGATTCGCTGAACGACAGTTTTACTCCATCTAACTCAAATAACTGGGTAAATTGTTTGACCAAAGCATTTTTTGGCTCAGTCAATATCTTTCTTAAAGCACTCTTATCAAGAGGAGACAAATAAGTAACTACAGGCATACGACCAACTAATTCAGGAATAAGTCCAAAGCTTTTAAGATCTTGTGGAGCAACATACTGTAATAGATTACTTTTATCTATTTCCTGTTCTTTAGCAGCTGCATATCCAATAATATTAGTCTGAACACGAGATGCAATCTTCTTTTCAATTCCATCAAACGCACCACCTGCAATAAACAGGATGTTTTGAGTATTTATCTGAATCATCCTTTGTTCAGGATGTTTTCTTCCACCTTGAGGAGGTACATTTACAACTGCACCTTCAAGAAGCTTGAGAAGAGCCTGTTGAACTCCCTCACCCGAAACATCTCTTGTTATTGATGGATTATCACTTTTGCGTGCGATCTTATCAATTTCATCAATGAAAACAATTCCTTTTTCAGCTGAAGCAACATCGTAATCAGCTGCCTGAAGCAATCTTGACAGAATGCTTTCAACATCCTCACCAACATAACCGGCTTCGGTTAATACAGTTGCGTCAGCAATACAAAAAGGAACGTTAAGCAACTTGGCAATAGTCCGGGCAAGCAATGTCTTCCCGGTACCAGTTGCTCCGATGAGGATTAAATTTGATTTTTCTATTTCAACTTCCTCTGTTCTAACTGAAGTATGGTTAATTCTCTTATAGTGGTTATAGACAGCTACTGCCAATATTTTCTTTGCATCATCCTGTCCAATCACATATTGATCAAGATAAGCCTTGATCTCAGCAGGCTTATGTAACTTTACTTTTGAAAAATCATTCCCAATGTTTGATTTAGTCTCTTCACGAATGATATCCTCTGCTTGTTCAACACAGTAGTTGCATATATGCGCATCTAATCCTGAGATCAGCATATTTGTTTCACTGCGTGGACGTCCACAAAATGAACATCTTTCTTCTTTTTTTGGCATCTTAGTTTCCTGTGTGTTAAATCAAAACTTCAAAATTTCGAAATAACATTTCTTTAGTAATAGATTAATATTTCAATGAAAGATGTTGATATTACACCCTTCCACGAACGAGTACTTCATCAATCATTCCATATTCTTTTGCTTCATCAGCAGTCATCCAGTAATCACGGTCTGAATCTTTTTCAATCTTCTTAAAAGCTTGTCCTGAATGATCAGCAATAATTTCATAAAGCTCTTTCTTCAACTTCATGATTTCACGGGCAGTTATTTCAATATCTGAAGCCTGTCCCTGTGCACCACCCATTGGCTGATGAATTAATATACGAGAGTGTTTAAGTGCAGTACGTTTACCTTTTTGTCCGGCACATAGTAAAACAGCACCCATTGAGGCAGCCATTCCGGTACATATTGTTGCAACATCAGGTGTTATATACTGCATAGTATCATAGATACCCAAACCGGCATATACACTTCCACCAGGAGTGTTGAGGTAAATTTGGATGTCTTTCTTGGCATCTACTGATTCAAGAAAGAGTAATTGTGCCTGAATTATATTTGCTACATAATCATCAATAGGAACACCAAGGAAAATAATCCTATCCATCATAAGTCGCGAAAAAACGTCCATTGTAGCAATGTTTAACTGACGCTCTTCAATGATGGTTGGTGAAATATAATTGCTAACTGTTGACTGGTATTTTTGCAGTGTTGTGCTGCTTATGCCAAGATGTTTGGTGGCATATTTATTAAATTCGTTATGATCCATTGTTTTTTTATTTAGTTGAAGCTAATTTAACAAACTCCTCATAACTTAAGTTCTCCTGTTTCGGTTGAAGTTTATCCTTCAATAAATCTATTAATTTCTTTTCGAATAATTGATTACGTATCCTACCAGCATCTTCTTTGTTTTTCATGAATGAATCAGCAATACTATCAATTCTCATCTTTGTTTCTTCATCCATTTCCTCTAATCCCGGTCTGCGGAAATAACCTCTGAACACATCCTTTACTTCTTCTTCACCAACTCCGATATTATGCTCACTAATTATTTTACTTTCAATTAACTGCCAACGTAGTGAACGACTATAACCTTCATAATCTCTCTCCACATCTTCTGCAGTTAGCTTATCAGGATTAGTTTCAACAAGCCACCTCTTTACAAAATCATCAGGTAAGTCAATTTTTGCATCTTCAATAATTGCTTCTATTGCATCGTTAAAGAACTTACGCTCTGATTCAACAACAAACGATTGATTTGCTTCCTTACGAATGCGATCAAGCATTTGTTCTTCAGTTTTTATTTCTTCACCCGGGAATACTTTTTCAAAGAACTCTTCATTAAGATCAGCAGGTATCATTCGAGAAATGTCATTAATAGTAAAATTAAATGACGAATCAAAATCTTCAAGACCTTCAGATGCTACACCTAACATAGTAGCTTTATCAGAATTACTTTCAGTTATTTTTGAGGGATTTATAACAATAACCGCTCCTTTTTGTAAACCAACTAATGAATTTATAGTCTCCTCATCTTTGAGGTTTGCCATGGTGATAATTCCGGATGTTTTTAAACCACCTTCTTTTATAGATGCATCCTCGTTTAGCTCAACAAAATCACCTTTAATAACATCATTCTTTTCAACTGTTTCAACGGCTGTCATTTCGCCTTGACGTTGACGTAAATCTGCCAGATAGTCAGTTGCCATAGTGTCAGAAGCCAGAATGTTAACGAATTTAACATTTAAATCAGGGGTAAGATTTACATTAAATGCAGGTGACATAGCTAAGTCAAAATAGAAACTCATATCACCCGGTTCATTAAAATCAACATGATCTGTTTTCTCAGTATTTGCAAGAGGATTACCCAGCAATTGAAGATTATTGTCTTTTATATAACTATCTAAAGAGTCGCTCAATAATTTATTTATTTCATCGGCAGTTGCGGCTTGACCGTACATTTTTTTAGTAAGACTAAACGGCACTTTACCTGGTCTGAAACCCGGCATTTGTGCTCTTTTCTGATAATCTTTTAATACCTTGTTTACTTTCTCCTCGTAGTCTGAAGGAGATAATTCAATTTTAAGAGTTGCGGTAAGATCGCCTGTTTTCTGAAGTTCAATATTCATTTTTTAATTACTGATGTTTAATTTAACAAATTCAATTATAAGCGGTTCGAGATTTAATCTGCAAAGATAGTGAATATATTTAATTTAGGCGCTAATTAGTAGCGTCTGACAACTTCAATAGTGAAGTTTGCAGCTAGTGCAGCGAGAGCACCCACAGCAGCAAGTACAGGTGCAAAAACTGCACCAATAACACCAATTGTTACGGGAATTTCCAGATAAGTCTTGCCTTGTTCATCTTTGATGATTATTCTACTAACATTTCCGGAATGTATCAATTCTTTGATCTTTGATAATAATTCCTCACCTTTTACTTTAAATTCATCGTTCATGGCTTTTCGATTTTAGGATGTCACTTGTTTTTGCTGAATAAAATTCACAGCATTAATAATCAAAGTTACGAGTATTTATATACAACCTACCCAAGATTCGTCACTTTTTGTTTTGCAGAAAAAGATAACAAATTTTTAGAATTATCCAAGTGTATGAATTTAAGCAGGGACTATAGGGACACTAAGGACACTTCAGTCAGGATTCATTAGGGATCCATTAGGGATTCATTAGGTATAACTATACTTCAGCTATCCTTTGACTATATTTTCCCTTTACCTAAGCTAAGTATACCTGTAATATAGGCGGAATACAGTTGTAGTATAGTTGTAGTAAAGCTGACCTTAATGAATCCCTAATGGATCTCTAACCAATCTAACCCTGGTTGGCCATAATTCATGTTCTGGTACACCAAAAAAAAGCACCGCTGTTATTAGCGATGCTCTTTTTTATGAAATGAAGTTATTTTACTACTTTAAGCCTGAGGCAATTAAGAAGGTAGTTGCAAATGCAACAATAGCATATAACTCAGGAAATACAGCAAGAACCATTGTTTTGCCAAATACATCATATCCTTGTGCAATTGAAGCAATACCATTAGCACATACACGTCCCTGAACAATAGCAGATATTAAACCTACAGTACCCAGAGCAAGACCGGCTGCAAGAATAGCCATCCCTTGAAGCATAGTCATTTCAGGAGTAATAACACCTGATGAGTTGATAATAAAGAATCCGGCAAATCCATAAAGGCCCTGTGTACCGGCCAACGCACTTAAAAGCATATAGCTGCCAAATGCATCATCTTTCTTTTTGAGTGCACCTAATGTTGCATTTCCTCCGATCACAACACCAATAGCACTACCGGAACCTGAAAGGATAACCATCAGTGCAAGACCTATATAGGCCAGAATTACAGCAGTTGTCATAATTTTATTCTCCTTTGATTATTTGGTTTTATTGTTTGAATATTTAATTTATTTTCTCTTCAATTTTTAAAGCACTTTCAATTGATTCATTGACTCACATTATCTTTAATCTCTTCATTAAATCATTACAATTATTTAACTTTTTAAGTGCCTGGCATATGGATAATATTTCTTACCCCCTCCCACAAATCCTGCATTCTTATAAAATTCTACAAAAGTAAGACGCATAGGATGTACAAATGCTCCAAGACCTGACAAAGCTATATTTGCTCCATGCCCTACTAACATGACAATGATAAAAAGAATAGGTCCTAAGATAGGAATACTATGTAATAGTGGTAGAGAAATACTGTTAATCACATAACCCAAAATCCCTCCTGAGGCACTTAGTGCAAATAATCGAATATAGGAAAGTACATCGCCAAAAATACCGGTTATATTACTGTAGAGATCCCAAACACCTTTCCCCAAACGGGCAAATATGTTAATGTCAGGATCACTAAATAGAAACATCATAGCCACACCCCCATAAATCACATATTTGGATATTTCACCACCCAATTTTACCAAAGCCAGATCAATGACACCAAATACTGCTATTATGACGCCAATAAGAGCCAATGCGTATTTGAAACCGAACTGTTTTGCCCGTGAATATGCTTGAATAACCATTCCATAGATTATTTGCACAAGCCCTATTGCTAAAGCAAGGTAAAAGATGGAAGTATCATCGAGCATAAACTTGTGTATTGGTTTTAATGCTTCAATTTCATCCATATTAAACCCTAATAGTGTGCCTGTTACTATTCCAAATATCATAGTACCAATACCCAGAAAGATTGCAAGAGTAAGGTATGGTTTCAATGATGGAGAAACTCTATTTCGAAGAACAACCCCTGCAAGTACCAAAATTATTCCATAAGCAAGATCTCCCATGCAAAAACCAAAGAACATCATAAAGAATGGAGCAAAGAAAGGAGTAAGATCCATTTCTTTATAATTAGGCATAGAAAATATCTCTGAAATAGGTTCAAAAAGACGGGCAAACCATCCATTTCTCAAGAGAATAGGAGGATTATCATCAGGAACAGGTCTTACTTTATAATAAATTATTTCAGATGCATTAAGGTACTTTTCAAGCTTCTCATCATCTGTCACAGGCACATAACCCGTAAGAATGCAAAGCTTATTATCAGCTTCATACAATGTTTTTAACATTACCTGCTGATATTCAACTTCCTCAATGATTCTCTTTCTTGAATTATCTAATGTAGGAATATATTGAGCAGCGATATCATCGAGTTGCCTGTTAGCTTCAACAATTTCAAGTTCAGTGTCTTTGAGAGAATCTCTCATTTGAGATGGTGAAAGTGCAGGTACTTTGATTTCATCAGCATCAATAGAAAGTTCTGTACCCTTTGCCTGGATTGCTATAAAGTATACGTTGTTTTGAATTCTATTAACTACTAAAACTGAGGGGTTTTCTTCCAACTCAGCTGTAAAACGTCTTTCAGGCGTAATAAAAAATCTAACTGTATATCCTTCATCATGAAGTTTCTGAATGAGTTCAGTTGAATAATCACCCCAGGGTTCTGCTAATACTATTTCTTTTTTAAACAAGCTTGCCTGATGCTGCAATTTTTCAATTCGGGCTTGTATATCTTTAACTTCAACAACTACATCAGCTCCCTCTTTTTGAACTGTCGCTTCTACAGGTGGCACTTTACGATTTGATAGTACACGTATAATATCTGTTAGCTGTGCATTGAGGATCATTTTGTTTTTGATATGATCATCAATATCATCACGATTAACAGAGATGTCAAGCACGCCAAGTGAAGCAATATTATTTATAAATTCGTCAAACTCCCGGTGATAAACGACAAAGGAGTATTTGTACATGGGTACTATCATACTGAAACCTCCATCATTTTACGATTCTTCACTATCTTTTGTGCAGATTTAGAAAGATTCTCTTCATCCTCCATAAATCTTTTTATTTTCATAATTGCCTCTTCGTAGCCAGGTATCTGAACTTTCTCATATAAATTAACTTTTTGAGTAGTCTTTCTACGAGCATGATCGAGCAAATGCATGGTTCTGTAATAGAATTCTCTTTCTATACCAATTTGTGCAAGGCTTTTAACAATAGCAATACCTTCAGCATACCAGGCAGGGCTATTGAAAAGACTAAATTCCCCAATATCAAATTTCACTTCTTCAAGCATTGGTATTCTCACACCGGCAATTTTCTTAATTGACAGATCAACATCTTTAACCTTTACCAGATCTGTATTAAATTCATTCCATAAGCGTGACATGGCTGAATATGAAGCAACGCTCTTCTCAATTTGATTTTCCAATGCTTGAGCTGCATCCTTTGCTTTTTTAACCTCCATGCGAAGAGCCGATTCTTTATTTTTAATTGTTGGCAATGCCCGCACCCTTACTTTCAGTTGTTTATTTAAATCCTGAAGTGATGTCTTATTATACTGAAACTTAATTGCCATATCCTTTTCTCCTAGATCTTAGTCCTCACTGAATACTGCACTTTAAACTTCTTTAGGCCAGTATAGGTCTACAAATTCTTGTTTTATACCAACTTCTGCTTTGCTGAAATGTTTTGCAAACAACATCCATGCAGTATCAAGCATCTGAGTTGTATCAATATTGACATCAATTGCAAGTAAATCAGTAGAATACTCTCGTGCAAATTGCATTGTTCTTTCATCATAAGCAGTTAGATCAAAGCCATTCTCGAGTTTCGTTTTTGCATTGGCAGCATCAGCATAAAGTCTAACAGCAGCATTCATCACTTGTGGGTGGTCAGCTCTTGTTTGTTTACCTATAACGAGTTGTTTTAAACGAGAAAGTGATCTGAAAGGATCTATAATTACTTTACCTATATCTGAATCACGACGAAGGAAAAGTTGTCCTTCAGTAATGTATCCTGTATTATCAGGAATTGAATGTGTAATATCACCACTGGATAAAGTAGTTACTGCAATGATAGTAATTGATCCTCCTTCAGGGAACTGCACTGCTTTTTCATAAATTTTAGCGAGGTCACTATAAAGTGAGCCGGGCATACTGTCCTTTGATGGGATTTGATCCATACGGTTTGATACGATACTTAATGCATCAGCATATAAAGTCATATCGGTAAGCAGAACAAGTACAGTTTCCTTTTTATCAAATGCAAAATACTCAGCAGCAGTAAGAGCCATATCGGGCACCAAAAGCCTTTCAACAGGTGGATTTTCAGTAGTATTAACAAAACTGATTATTCTGTCGAGCGCACCTGCATTATCAAATACATTCTTATAATATAAATAGTCATCATTGGTTAGTCCCATACCTCCCAAAATGATCTTATCAGCTTTAGCTCTAAGAGCAACCATTGCCATAACCTGATTAAAAGGTTGATCAGGATCAGCAAAGAAAGGTATCTTTTGACCTGTAACAAGCGTATTATTAAGGTCAATACCAGCAATTCCTGTAGCAATTAGTTCTGAAGGCTGAAGACGACGAACAGGGTTTACAGATGGTCCGCCAATTTCACGTTCTTCACCTTCAACTTCAGGCCCGCCATCTATTGGCTGACCGTAAGCATTAAAGAAACGTCCGGCAAGATCTTCTCCTACTTTTAGTATTGGAGGTCTTCCAAGGAAAGTAACTTCGGCATTGGTAGGGATTCCTTCAGTTCCTGAAAAAATTTGAAGAGTTACATTGTCCCCATTTATTTTCACTACCTGTGCTAATCGTCCATTTACTTCTGCCATTTCATCATACCCAATTCCGGAAGCTTGTAATGAACAGGTTGCTTTAGTTATTTGATTTAACTTGGTATATATTTTTCTAAATGCTGTAGTTTCCATCAGGCGGCTTTCCTTTCATTTAAAGTGGCCATTAATTCATTTTCAAAGTTTTTGAACTGTTCAGACTCAAACGCTGAATAATTCATTTGCTTAAGGGTATTAATTATTCTTTTAAAATATGGATTCACTTCTTCAAATGAATCAAATTCAAGTTGAGTATTACAGATTTCAAGTACCATGTTAAGCATATGTTGCTGCCTGTCCATAGGGGTTGAACTATCTATTTTATCAAAAGCATCTTGTTGAAGAATGATAAAGTCAATTACTTCTGAACGCCAATAGCGTATATGATAATCGAGCGGAACACCATCATCACCAAGGATATTAATTTGTTCATTAGCTTCCTTACCTCTTAATAAAAGGTTGCGGGCTTCTTCAACTTTATGAATCCACTCATTTGAAACATGTTCTGACAAATATTCCTGAACTTCTTCGTATTCAAGATATTTAGAGTAACTATCAATAGGATCAACTGCAGGATATCTCTTGCTGTCAGCTCTTTGTTGTGATAAAGCATAAAAGCACCTTGCTGCTTTTTTCGTTGATTCAGTCACAGGCTCTTTTAAATTTCCTCCGGCAGGTGAAACCGTACCTATAAATGTAATTGACCCCGTCATTCCATTATTTAGTCGCACATAACCTGCTCTTGCATAAAAATTACTGATAATTGCAGGTAGATCCATAGGGAATGCATCAGGACCTGGAAGTTCTTCCATCCTATTTGACATTTCACGGAGTGCCTGAGCCCATCGGGAAGTTGAATCAGCTAAAAGCAATACTTTAAGCCCCATTGAGCGATAATATTCACCAATAGTCATTGCAGTATATACTGAAGCTTCACGTGCAGCAACAGGCATATTTGAAGTATTTGCTATGATAGTTGTACGTTCCATTAGTTTACGTCCTGTACGGGGGTCATCGAGATGAGGGAACTCATAGAAGATTTCAACAACCTCATTTGCTCTTTCACCACAGGCAGCTACTATGATCAGGTCGGCATCTGCCTGACGGGACAGAGCATGCTGAAGTACAGTCTTCCCGGAACCAAAAGGTCCGGGTATAAAGCCAGTACCACCTTCGACTATTGGGTTCATAGTATCAATAATACGAATACCGGTTTCCATTAGTCTGAAAGGTCTTGGCTTTTCCACATAAGCTCTGATAGCAAGCTTCACGGGATATTTTTGAATCATGGTTACAGGAACTTCAACGCCATCACTATTTTCAAGTACTGCCATTGTTTCAGTAACACTATAATTGCCAGCTTCTGCTAACCATTTTATCTTATAGCTTCCTTCAAACTTAAAAGGAACCATTATTTTATGGTTGATCCAATTCTCTTTAACTTCACCTAACCAAGAGCCGGCAATCACTGAGTCACCAATCTTTGCCAGTGGTTTAAAATCCCATTTATTATCTAAATCAATTGGTTCCGTATATTCACCTCTTTTTAAGAAAGTTCCTTCCATCTTATCAAGATCATGCTGCAGACCATCATAATTTCTTGATAAAATGCCAGGCCCAAGAGTTACTTCAAGCATATGACCTTCAAATTCAACGCTATCACCAACCCTTAACCCCCTTGTACTTTCAAATACCTGCACATAAGCAATATTACCAAGTACTTTAATAACCTCAGCCATTAATCTCACACCTGCAAGGTCAATATAGCAGATTTCATTTTGTGAAACTGGTCCATCAACACTAACCATTACCAGGTTAGCGATGATACCTGATACGATACCATTAGTCTTTTTACTTTTTTCCATTATTTTACAGAGAATTCATTTGGAAATTCATAACCTGTTTGTAAATCACCCAATAATCGGCGGAATAGCTCCTCTCCTGTTTTCGGGTCTAGTTTTAACCATCTTTCAATGATCATCAGTTTAATTATGTAGCTAATTACAACTTCAATAGAAAAGTAATTAGATATATTCATTTCATCAAGAAAAGTCCACCTAAGCTGATCAATTGCTTTTTCTCGTGTAGCTATATCAGTATTCTCTGATATTTGGTTTATCCTATCAAAGTACTGGTATTCGGCAACATCCCCACTATCGTGACTTGTTTTATGTTTCAATGATTGTGTAAGTTGGGTCTCACCAATCAACTCATTCTCGTACGACACATTGAATTTACGGGCTGTGTTGAAAATCAGAAGATTCTTGAGATTAATTTCAAATTCGAACCAACTTTTTAAAAAATCATTTTTTACTTTAAGAGCATCCGCAAAATATAAAAATGAAAGTTCATTTTCAGTCTTTAAGGAAGGCATCAATCTGTTTTCACCGAAATAGCTATTTAAAAACTCAGTGATATATGGTTTTACACCCGATTTTTCATCCATAATGATTTTATCGGGAGCAACTACTTCAGTGATGGCAAGTTCAAGCTCTTCTTTGGTGTAAATACCTTTAATATTCCATTCGGCCTCTTTTTTATTCAATATATTCAAGAGGTTCTCATTATCGTTTGGAAGAAAGAGCCATTCAATAAGTTGATAATCCTTTTTGTGAAGTTCAGTTTGCAAGTATTCTCTAAACTCAAGGCTACCAAATTGTAACTTACCCTGATCTATTGTTAGATCGGGAAGTCCTGCGATAAGATAATAATAATTTCGTACTCCCATTACTCCTCTCCAAAAAGAAGTTTTACAGTTCTTGGTCTCATGAAGCCTTTAAAATAATTAGCGAAGTCTTCATCTGTAAAGCTAATGGAATAGTTTCCATCTTTGGGGCTGATTTTAAAGCCTGTCTTCATATTTGAATCAAAACGAATTTCAGTACCTTTTAATAATTCAGCTTCAGTACGCTCATTGAAATATTCGGATAATTTATTCTTATCAGTTTCAGGTAATGCTATTTCAACATTGTTATTAAAGCCCGATGCGACTTGAAGAATAAGTGTTCCAACAAATTGCTTATCTTTTATTGCATCCTTCACAGGTCTTTCAATTGCCTTTGCTGTGATTATATTTACAATTTGTTGTTTTAACTGACTTATTGCCTGTCTCGAAGCCATTTTAATTTCAGAATCCGCATTTCTTTTAATTTCTTTAGCATTTTCATTAGCTTTTTTGATGATATCAGAAGCTTCCTGACGAGCACTTTTAATGATATCATCGGCATTCTTGTTAGCTTGCTGAATAATGACTACAGCATCTGATTTTGCTTTTTCTATTCCCTCTGAATAGATTTTTTGCGTGAGTTCCTGGAGTTTATTTTCCATAATCAGTACCTTAAGCAGTTTTTTGAATGTAAAATTAGGTTAATTTTTGACCCTGTCAAGAAATAAATGAAGTACTAGTTAACATATAAATATGCAACTTGTTTCATTTAAAATATATTTAATTGAGCCTTTGCCTAGTAAAATCATTGTATTTGAAAACAGAGGTTCCATAATTTTCATATCCTCCACCTGATATTTTTTTGAACTTTAAATCATTACTCAAACCGGGTTGATTAAAATTCTCTATACAATTTAGGAATCCGCTTCCATAATTATACAAGGCTGAGAGGAAATAAAGTGTGGCATCGTAACCTAGGTAGGCGTATTTATCAACTTCAGGTTCAGCAATATACCTACTTCTAAAAGTTTTGAGGAAATGCTTTACAGGTGGTTGACTGTAGTCAACATACCAGGCTTTAAAGAAGTGAGTATTTAATTTTATAAGATAGTTGTAATCAAGTTCCATTTCTTCCCATTCGGCTAAACCAACTATTTCTATTTTATAATCAGATGTTTTAGCAGCCAGATCTCTTAAAATGGCAGGTAAGATTGCTTTATCAGAAGTAGCAATTATTAAAAAGTTTGTTTTTGTTGGTGAAAGACTTTTACTCATACCATTTCCTGAGGCACTGTAAGTAACTTCTTTTACCTGAATATTTTTTGTAGAGTCATTTGTTAGAATCGATTTAATTGTCTGTATTAACCCTTTATTTTCTTCCTGATTATGCTTAACTATTACGATATTATCATCTGAATGGGCAGATTTTACATACTGAGCAAGTGCATTGTATTGCGCCCACCCCGAAGGTTGCATCTTAACTATATATTCATTGTCTTTAACAAGTTCTGCTCTTCTTGATAAAGGATTTATTACCGGAATATGGTGTGTTTTAGCAAATTCTGCAACAAGATTAAAACTTTCGGCAAAGAAAGGACCAATGATTAAGTCCATTTCAGTCATTTCCCGATTATTTAAAAGTCGTCTTGTCTTTTTTATCTCATCACCAAAATCTGCATCAAAAACATGTACTTTAACATTCATGCCTCTTGATGCCAAAGAATCAGCGGCTATTAATGCACCTTCATAAAACTCTATAAAGTCAAAACAAACTGATTCACGGGCAGCTTTTAATCCTGATGGATCTGACACTGAAATACTGTCAACATTTTCAAGTTGCATAGGTACCAGGAGAGCAATGTTGTATTGAACATTTTTATTTGACATTACAGTACATGGTACTTTAATATTTTCCTCTTTTGCCTGAATATTAATGGGTCTGCCGAGAATAGTTGTATCAGGACGCACAGCAGCTCTAACTTCCTTCACTACTTTTGGTATTCTTAATATATCGCCTTTATTAATTTTCCCATTTAATGAAGGATTTGCTTTTAGAATATCATTTTGATCTACACCATACAATCTTGAGATACTGTATAATGTTTCCTTTCGCATAACCTCATGTTTAATGTATGTTGTATCAGTAACCTGTATTTGTATTCTCGGCTCATTATTAACAGATTTAGTAGGAACCATAATTACCTGACCTGTTTTTAAACCGTCGGAAAGTGAAGGATTTAAACGGATAAGTTCCTCAACTGTTGTTTCAAACTGCTTTGATAAACTGTAGAGTGTTTCCTTTGGCATTACAGTATGTTCCGCATATCCCTGAGTAATGACTTTATATCCTTCGGAAATTGCAGGAATGTTAATCGGCATTCCAACTTTTAAAGTATCAATATCCGGATTAGCTTTAATTAATTCTTTAACAGGTACATTATATTGGCGTGCAATTCCATACCAGGTTTCTTTAGCCTGAACGGTGTGTACAGAGGTTTGTGATTTACCCTGTGGTTGAGCTTGATTAATTGTATCATGCTTTGTAACAGAGTTATTGGATTGTTCACTTAGAAGAGGAATACGTATAACCTTATTCGGCTGAAGACCTGTTGCAATCTCAGGATTCGCTTTTAAAATCTCAACATTTGATATGTTGTATAATTTTGCAATAGATTGAAGAGTTTCACCAACCTGCACAAAGTGCATATAGTACTTACTTCCTTTATAATTCTCAATAATATCAGATTTCTTTTGATTATTTTGAGCAATAGAAAATGAAGAAGACAGAATGCTAATCAGTATAACTGTTAGTATTACTTTTAGTAGTACTTTCACTTTGCAATGTATTAATTAGTAATAATTGATTATTCCCACTCAATAGTTGCCGGTGGCTTTGAACTTATATCATAAACTACCCTGTTTACGCCTTTTACTTTATTAATGATATCGTTAGATACTTTTGAAAGAAAATCATAAGGCAGATGTGACCAGTCAGCAGTCATTCCATCAGTTGAACCTACAGCCCTGAGTGCAATTACATTATCATAAGTACGTTCATCACCCATAACTCCAACAGATTTAACAGGAAGAAGAATAACTGCAGCCTGCCATACTTTATCATATAACTGTGCTGATTTTAATCCTTCAATAAATATATTATCAGCTTCCTGAAGAATCGCTATTTTTTCAGGTGTAATATCACCTAAAATTCTTATTCCTAGTCCTGGTCCGGGGAAAGGATGACGATTTAGTATATTTTCACTTATTCCGAGGTTAAACCCAACTTTTCTAACTTCATCTTTAAACAAACTTTTTAATGGCTCAACCACTTTTAATTTCATAAAATCAGGTAACCCCCCAACATTATGATGTGATTTGATAGTTGCAGATGGTCCATTTACGGATATAGACTCAATGACATCAGGATAAATAGTTCCCTGACCAAGCCAACCAACATTGGTAATGAGGTGAGCTTCCTGGTCGAATACTTCAATGAAAGTACGTCCTATAGCTTTTCGTTTAAGCTCAGGATCAACCAAACCTTTAAGTGCAGTAAGAAACGCATTGGTAGCATCAACTCCCTTAATATTCAAGCCCATATGCTTGTAAGATTCAAGCACCTGTTGGTATTCATTTTTTCTGAGCAGGCCATTATTTACGAAAATACAATGTAAATTAGTACCAATAGCTTTATGGAGCAGAACAGCAGCTACAGATGAATCAACACCACCGGATAAACCCATTACCACCTTATCGTTTCCCAACAATTGTTTGAGATTATTGATAGTTGTTTCAATGAAGCTTTCGGGAGTCCATTGCTGGTGGCAACCACAAATAGTTATAACAAAATTATGCAGCAAGGTGCTTCCTTCTGTTGTATGATATACTTCGGGATGGAACTGTATTCCCCAGGTTGATTCATCTTTTATTTGAAAACCTGCAATTTCAACGTCAGCTGTACTGGCAATAACTTCAAAGTTATCAGGCTTTCTGATAATTGTATCCCCGTGTGACATCCATACCTGACTACCTGAAGACAATCCGGTAAGTAAAGGATTTGAAGGATTTAAATATTCCAGATTTGCCCTTCCATACTCTCTTATTTGCGATGGTCGCACTTCTCCTCCATAATTCTGAGCAATAAACTGTGCACCATAACAAATTGCGAGAATGGGCAATTTCCCTTTTAGAGGAAGAAGATCCGGGAATGGAGAGTTTTCATCACGAACTGAAAAAGGACTACCCGAAAGGATAATTCCCTTGATATCAGGTGTAATTTCAGGAATTTTATTAAATGGATGAATCTCACAATAGACATGAAGTTCTCTTACGCGCCTGGCTATTAATTGCGTGTATTGTGATCCGAAATCTAGTATTATGATTGTTTCTTGCATGAGTGCAAAGGTAATAGTTAATGCTTAAATGGAGATTGAACTATTTAATATTTATTGTGGCTATTGGTACACCTTCATTTGAACCATACAATTTTTCATTAACATATCAATGGATTCATCTAATTTCAGTTATGGCGGCAATAACCTCTATCTCACTGTGAGGTTCGACCAAGTGCTATACAACACCTGCTGATGGTTATAACTCCTATCGTGCTGTGACTATTGTAAGCTGATCATTTAAAAACCTAATTTTCGAATTGGCGTCTTATATTTATTTTGACCAGACTCATTTTAAAGAGTTTAACCAGTATAAATATTAAAACGAATACGAAAATAATCGTTGCACCTGAAGGTATATTGTAGAAGTATGAAATCAGTAACCCTCCAACTGACCCAATTATTCCAAAGGCAATTGAGAGTATGATGATATAATTAAATCTTTTGGTTAGAATATTAGCTGTTGATTGGGGTATTGTTAGAAATGAAATTACCAAAATAATACCCACTATTCTAATATTGAGCACTATCGTTATGGCTACAAGGCTTATAAGTAAGTACTTAATAAGATCAACCGGAGCTTTGTGTGATCTTGCGTATTCTTCATCAAAGGCAATAAAAAGAATAAGATGATAGAAGACAACAAAGATGAGTATGAGTACCAGTGCTAAGGTGCCGATTAACACTAGATCGTAATAGCTGACAGTAAGAATACTACCAAACAAATACGACATAAGATTAGGTGCATATCCCGGAGTAATAAAGATAAAGATTATCCCAATCGCCATTCCAAATGACCAGAGTATTCCTATTGCTGAATCTTCACGTATATTGGATTTCGTTGATACCCATTCAATTCCCAGGGCAGCCATAATACTAAAAACTGCTGCACCAAGAATAGGACTAATACCAAGATAATAAGCTATTCCAATACCACCAAATGAAGCATGAGTAATACCACCACTTATAAACACCATTCGTTTTGCAACAATATAAGAACCAATTATTCCACAAGCAACACTTGCAAATACGGCAGCCAACAGAGCATTGTTAAAAAACCGGTAATCCAGCAGATCAGTTATCTGTTCAATCATGATTGTGTGTATGTTGATGATCACCTAATACCGTATGTGGTACTTCACCATGAGTAATTAATTGTATTGGACAATTATATTCCTCAAGTTGACTTTGAGTAATTATATTCGATTGATGATAATGCAGATTACGATTGACGCAAGCAATGGTTTTAACATAACTGGTGATTGTTCCTACATCATGTGACACCATTAAAATGGCCATCCTATGGTTAAGCTCACGTAATAATTCATATAGATCGTGTTCAAAGCGGTTATCAACAAAAGTATTTGGCTCATCAAGAATTAATAATTGAGGATCGGAGATAATAGCTCTGCCTAATAATACTCTCTGCATCTGACCACCTGATAATCCACCAAGATTACGATTTGATAAATGACTTATACCCATTAGTTCGAGTACTTCATTAACCTTTGTTTGATCTTTTCTTGTAAATCTTCCGGTGAAATGTTTTACTGACATCAGTCCGGACAGAACAACCTCTTTTACTGAAACAGGAAACTGTTTATCATTATCAGTCGATTGAGGTAAATAGCCAATGTGAATATTATTTGAATTTTGCCAAATCACTTCTCCCCTCACCGGTTTTATTAACCCTAGAATGATTCTTACAAGTGTTGTTTTGCCTCCTCCATTTGGTCCTATTATACCAATGAAATCAAGCGGATTAACAGCAAGATTAATATCTTTCAATATTATCTCATCCGAATAACCGGCACTCACTTCTTTTAATTCCAGTATCGGCATTTTCGTTTATTTGCTTTTTGAATCAATGATTTTATCGGTTATATTCAGTAAGTTCTGTTCTACATTCTCTTCAAGCGGATTGAAAGATGTTAAACTGATATTGAGCTGTTTCGCTACTGTTTCTGCACTTCGTTTATCAAATTGAGCCGAATAAAATACTGTTTGTATTTTTTTCTTTGCCGCCAGATCAATAATATCCTTCATATAAGCGGGACTCGGTTCTTTACCTTCAACTTCTATTGGGATTTGTTCAACTCCATAATCCATAGCATAATAACTTAGTGAAGGATGATAAATCATAAAAGAAACAGGCTGTCCAAACTTCAAATATTTAGTTCTTATCAAAGAATCCACTGAATCAAGTTGCGTAACAAACCTTAAATAATTTTTAGTATAGTAACTTTTGTTGGGAGAATCAACACTGATCAGACTTTTTAGCATTGTTTGACCTTGTATTTTAACCGCTTTTAGAGACAACCATATATGGGGATCAACTCCATGATGATGGGCTTCTGATTGATGTTCCTCATGCCCTTTTATTAAATTAATGCCTTGCGAAGTGTTTATAATCGGCAATTCGGGATACATCTCAGCGACTTTAGGTATCCAGCTTTTTTCAAAATCAAGAAGTCCGGTGATAAAGCACAACCTTGACCTGCTGATTTCTTTCATTTGAACAGCAGTTGGTTCATAAGTTTCAGGACCGCTACCATCGGGTACAAGTACATTTACTTTAAAACGATCACCTGCTATTTGCTGTAATATAAATTTTTGAGGTCTGATACTTACAGTTATCGTATCATGATTGACCTCATTTTTTTGATTGTTGCAACCCAGCAAGGGAATAATGAGAAGTATAAGGTATCTATACATAACCATGAATTAGTAAAGTGCAAAAGTAATTAAAATGAAGCGTTTGATGTCATCATCATGTAGGAATAGCGATTGCAGTAAACAAGATGTGGAAATAAGTACACAAATAAAAAAATGCTGCAACTCTTTAAACCCTATGATTATCAATGGTTATAGAGTTTCTTTATCTTTTGGCTTTAATTTTGAATAAACTTAAAGTAAATAACAAAAAAAACTTTCAAACACATGAAAAAACTAATAGTTGTAGCACTGATACCGTTCGTTTTTGCAGCTTGTGAAAATAAGGAGCAAACAGCTCGTATAGATCAATTGCAGAAAGAACAAGCTATGATGGCTAATCAGACGAAAACGAAAGATTCGCTGATCAATGATTTTATGCAGACTCTTAATGAGATTGAGTCAAATTTAAGCGAAATAAAATCAAGAGAAAAACTTATAAGTAAGGAAACCGCATCAGGTACCGAACT
Organism: Omnitrophica WOR_2 bacterium; assembly: GCA_050259095.1. Lineage (GTDB taxonomy): Bacteria > Bacteroidota > Bacteroidia > Bacteroidales > Lentimicrobiaceae > Lentimicrobium. The sequence continues at coordinate 22,444 of JBLMZZ010000209.1, forward strand.
AAATAGATCTTCACGTCAAAGAGTTAACGAGGACATTAAACTTATCAATGAATTAATGGCCGAAAATAAAGACAAGATTGCTTCTTTGAATCGTAAACTCAAACAGTCAAATATTAAGCTTGCCGAATTTGAAAAGATGGTTGAAGCTACAAATATGCAACTTGCTGTAAGAGATCGTGAAATTGATTCACTTAAGACTGAATTGTCAACGCTAAATTTCACAATTGCTACTCTTAATGATACTATCACGAATATAAATACCAGAAACACATCATTGTCAAGTCAGGTTACTGATCGTACGAATGAATTAAACACTGCTTACTATGTTGTAGGTGAGAAAAAGACTTTGATCGAACAAAATATTCTTACAAAACAGGGTGGTGTTTTGGGAATTGGAAGTACTCAAAAAGTAGCAGGAGATGTTAATCTTGATGAATTTACCAAGGTAGATATTCGTAATCTCAAATCTATTCCATTGGATGCTAAAAAAGTAAAAGTTATGTCAGTTCACCCTGCAGGCTCCTATGAGATTGTAGGAAATGATAAACATGTTGATGAATTAATAATCAAAGATCCAGCCTTATTCTGGCAGAAATCAAGAATGTTGGTAATCTCTACTGATGTTTAATCTTTGCTTCTTCGTAATTTTATCCCCTGTCAATAATCGACAGGGGATTTTTGCGTTTATTAGGTAAGTTGCTTTTAATGAAAAATCAAAAAACTACTGAAGGTATTAAAAAGAAAATTGTGACAGGATTTGTACTCTTGCTCACACTTGCTTTTATAGCTATATTCTCAGTAATTCAATTAGCATCACAACTTTCATCAACTGACTCCGGTGTTTCCTCATCTGTCACAAAACTTACTATTACCAGTAACCTTTTATCAAGTATAATAGGGACTGACAATCATGCAAGAGCTTATATCAATACCGGTAATTTGGAGTATTTATATCAATATAATGAGCAAGAAGCGCTTACTCAAAAACTTTTAGATTCACTTAAAATAAGCAGTATAAGCAATACAAATCAATATCTCCGGATTCTTGCTGTTGACAGTTTACTTGATATTAAAGAACATGCTTATTCAAATTTTTTCTCAATTAGTTCCATTGGCTATTCTAAAGATAATTTCGATATTAGCCAGATTGTCAAGCGATCGAATGATACCATTAACATTCCCAACCGGATAATTTCAAAGACTGTTACTGAACAACTTCCATCGCAACAGCAAAAAAAGAAAGGCTTTTTTCCCAAGTTATGGAATAACATTACAGGAAAAAAGAAAGTAGACTCACTAACCAGAAATGCGCCTCTGACTAAGGTTCAATATGATACTGTAACAACTTACTATTCAATTCGTGATACTTCTCTTTATCTCGTTAAATCACAGCTTAAAAGATTTCAAGCGAAAAAAAAGTATGAACTTCAACAGGTAGCTGAGCGTGAAATGAAGTTAATTGAGGCTGATCAGGATGTAATGAATGAGATAAGAGCAATCCTCTTAATGTTTGAGAAAGAAGAAATTTCAAAAGCAATCTCAAGTACTGAAAAAAGCCGGAAAATAAACGACAGATTATGGACAACAGCGCTCATACTTGCTGCAGCAGGGCTTTTAACAACCCTCATTTTTATTATAATGATCTGGAAGGACCTTGCAAAGAGTGCATTCTACAGGCGTCAACTCGAAAAAGCCCGTTCTCTTGCTGAAAGTCTCCTTAAAGTTAAAGAGCAGTTTCTGGCAAACATGAGCCATGAAATTCGTACACCTCTTACCTCAATAATTGGTTTTACCGAAAGATTATCAGAAACTAAAATTGACAATGAACAGTCACGCTACCTTAAATACATAAATTCTTCGTCAGAACACTTACTTGAATTAATAAATGATCTTCTCGACTTTTCAAGAATTGAAAGTGGTAAATTTAATCTTGAATCAAAATCTTTTAACCTCGCAGAGTTAATTGAACAAGCCTTTGAAACCCTTGCTCCCCGGGCAAAACAAAAAGGATTATCCATTATTATTCAACAGGACCTTCCTTCTGTAAATCTCGTCGGTGATCCACTCCGACTGCGACAAATTTTATTAAACCTTCTCAACAACAGCATAAAGTTTACTGAGTTTGGGAAAGTAATTTTGCAAACAAAAGCAACTCTTTCTGTAGATAAAAAAACAGCTCATCTAATAATCAGAATTGCTGATACAGGAATTGGTATACCAAAAGAAAAACAAGAATCAGTATTTGAAGAATTTTCGCAGGTAGATGCAAGTATTACACGCAGATATGGAGGTTCAGGATTAGGTTTGGCAATCACCCGCAGACTAGTCGAATTAATGGATGGTTCCATCAATCTGATTAGTCGTGAGGGAAGAGGAACAATTTTCACAGTAAAAATATCTCTACCGGTAGATGAATATCAGAAATTGCAAATTGAAACACCGCTACCTTCAAAAAAAATAGATCTTAACAATATTAAGATTCTATTAGCAGAAGATGATCCTACAACAAGGATGCTTATTAAAGAATTCCTTGAAAGTCATAAAGCAATTGTTGTAACGACCTCTGATGGCACTGCTGCACTGGAAACATTCATTGAAGCTCCCGAGAATTTTAAGATTATAATTACTGATATACAAATGCCCAGGCTTAGTGGTACCGAATTGATTAAAGCCTTACGTGAAAAGTGTAAGAGTTTACAATTAGATATGCCAATCGTAATAGGTTTAACAGCCCACGCTGATCAATATGAAATAGAGGAATATAAAGCTATAGGAATGGATTATTTTATTCTAAAACCCTTTAAAAACGACGACATACTCAATATATTCAATCAACTATCAGTTAAGAACAATTACGAGGAAAAGCCGACAGATGGAATTGACTTTTCAGCATTTAAAAAATTTGCAGGTGATGATGATTCTTCTCTTATTAAAATACTCAATTCACTAAAAGAGAATCTTGCTATAACAATAAATGAAATGCAAACCGCCTTTGATAAAAAGGATTACGCTCAACTTTCATTGCTTGCACATCGTGTTCAACCCAACATCAAACTACTTGGAGCCAATGAGGCATCATTAAGCTTAAAAAAACTTGAATTGTTGAGCAAAGAGAAAGATATTGACGAAAAGGAAGTTCAAAGCTGTCTGACTATTTCAAAAGAATATCTGCTTAACATAAGTGACCAGCTGGAGAATTCCGGCTTCCTGGCACATCAAAATTAAAGAAACCTCTTTATTGCAGTGGAATATTATATTGTCGCATCTTATTGTATAGCGTTTTTCTGTCAACATTAAGAATTTTGGCTGCCTTAGATTTGTTGAATCTTACCTTTTCAAGTGTACTTATAATTAAATCCCGTTCACTCCTATGAGCAGCATCTCTTAATTCAATTACAGGCAGAGCAGTTGATGAAATGATAAATTCATTTTCATTTTTTTCTGCAATCTGAGCAGTATGTTGAAGTGCTTCGTTCACAAGTTCATCAGGGAGGGTATGTTTTTCAATAGTATCACCTTTAGTTAACAGAACAGCTCTTTTAATAATGTTCCTGAACTCTCTGAAATTACCCGGCCATGAATAACGTGAAAAAATTTCTATCACTTCTTCATCAAAGTATTCAATATTCTTGTTCAGTTCAATATTAGCGTGTTTCAGGAAGTGTTTTGCAAATAGCATCAAATCCTCAGGTCGCTGTCGCAAAGGAGCAACCGTTATGGCAAATTCATTTATACGATGATATAGATCCTCTCTAAACTCTCCTCGTGCAACCGATTGTTTTAAATCTTCATTAGTAGCTGTAATGATCCTTACATCAATACTAATTTCACTGGTTGAACCAATCCTTCGTATTTTTCTTTCCTGTATAGCTCTTAGCAATTGTATTTGAATCTCATAACTTAGGTTTCCTATTTCATCAAGAAATATGGTGCCGCCATTAGCTGCTTCAAACTGCCCTAACTTATCGGTAAATGCTCCGGTGAAAGAACCTTTTAAATGCCCAAAAAATTCACTTCCTGCCAGATCTCTGGGTAATGCACCACAATCTATGGCTACAAATGTTTTATCGGCACGCTGACTCTCAAGGTGTATTTTACGTGCTATGAATTCTTTTCCTGTGCCACTTTCGCCCATAAGCAGAACCGACATGTTGGTTGGGGCTACCAGACTAACATATTCACTTATCTTTCTTGCTGCAGGACTGAATCCTTCAACAAAAAAAACAGATTTGTCAGTGTTTTGAGATATTTCATTAAGAGCTATCTTAATTGGATTGAGTGCTCTCTTAATGGTAAGTAGAATTTCATCAGGATTAACAGGCTTAGCAACATAATCAAATGCACCAAGTTTCATTGCCTGAACAGCGGTCCTGATATCAGCATAACCGGTCATCAGAACGACAGGTGTTTGAGGATTTTCACGTATAACAGCCCTTAGTACTTCCAAACCATCATTGTCGGGCAATCTTAAATCTGTTAAAACTATATCAGGCTTAAATGTAGTAAGTTTCTTACTCCCATCCGCATAAGAGAATGATTGCTCCACTTTAAAACCATGCTTGTTCAAAAAGGTGTCAAGCATCAAACAAAAAGTCACATCATCATCTACTACCAACACTTTATTCATACACGGATCCTTCGTAATATTTGGTCATTTAACGTAATCAGAACTCTTTTGTTGTAAATAAGTCTATACCAGTTTATTTATTCAATTCCTGCAAAATACTTCATGAATTGAACCCGCTCAAATGCTGCAGGATTATTACTATTTTTAAAAGATAACTTCCCTATAAATTGATTTGTACTGGTAAAATCATTAGTAATCATCCAATTGCGTAGCTCATTATTCATGGATGTTATTCTTTCAAAGCCGTTTTTATATAAAGTCGACACAACCTGCACTGCCTTTGCTCCAGCCAACAATTGTTTTATAACTCCGCTCCCATCATGAATACCGGTCGATGCACACATATCACAACCAAGCCTGTTCGACAACATAGCTACCCAACGAAGTGAATGTGAAATTTCTTCAGGATTACTGAAAATATTTGATGGAATTACTTCCATTGTATTAATATCTATATCGGGCGAGTAAAATCGGTTGAAAACAACCAAACCTTTTATACCGGTATTTGAAAGATCTATCGCTGTTTTAGCCAGTGCTGAAAAATAGCTGCTTATTTTAACCGAAACCGGTATTTTAACATGCTTAGTTACTTGTTGAAGAACATTAAAATATATATTTTCATTCTTAGTACTATCTGTATTCGGATCACTTGGCAGAACAAAAATATTTAGTTCAAGAGCATTTGCGCCTGCCAATTCAATTTCTCTGGCATATGTGATCCATTCATCAGAGGAAGTACAATTAACACTTGCAATTATTGGAATTTTAACAGCATTGACTAATGATTTAATTAACTCAAGATACGTTGAAACTTCTTTATCGCGACTATAATTTGATATATAGTCGAATGCTTCCGGATAATTGTAATTGGAAGTTTCCTGCTTAAGTTCATGTGATATCTGAAGCCTGATCTGCTCTTCAAATAATGATTTTAAAACTACGGCACCTGCACCAAGTTTTTCGAAAATCTTTATGTTCTCAACCTTATTGGTTAACCCTGAGCTTCCAACAATAATAGGACTACTAAGATGCAATCCCATATAGGTAGTAGATATATTTGCCATTCAGATAATTTTGAATAATTTTTGAAAGACAAATATAAATAAATAATGTACTTGCTTTTGCCAAAAAGAACAAGTCATTTTATCAGAAGCAAATAAGATCTTACTGTCTGAATTAACACTGGCTGTTTTAACGTACAATACTTAATTTTGAAAATAACGTTTCTTCCTGCATTACTTTAACAGCATGCATTAGCTCGTTGTCAATCGGACTTATTATTTCAAAATAACTATTAGTATCAAAAAGATTTCGTGCCATTATGCCTTTTAAAATGTAGCGTATCTCATCATTAGATTTTTGCAAGGCACCTTCTTCAGGCACAACTCCTTTTGATGAAGCATATGTTATAAATTGAGTCATGAGTGGTTCGTCAACTTTGAAATTAGATTTAAAAGCTTCAAAAGTCTGATATTCTTTAGTGATTTTACCTCTGTTGTGTTCAAGATAATTAAGGATAAACTCATTAAAGATACCCTTACGCCAAAGGTCAGTATAGAATGTTGAGCTTGCAGTTGTATCTAGTGGAATAAATACATCGGGCATAATACCTCCGCCACCATAAACTACTCTTTTTGATGGGGTATAGTATTTTAATGAATCAGGGAACTTGATGCTATCGGCAGATACAAATTCTCCATGCTCATATCTTCTTGAAATGTCGGCATAATATTCTTCGGTGCCTCCTTTATATGATTTTTGAATACTTCTACCCGACGGAGTGTAATAACGTGCAGTTGTTAATCTGATTACTGAACTATCGGGAAGATTGAATGGTCTTTGAACAAGACCTTTTCCGAATGACCTTCTGCCAACAACTAATCCACGATCCCAATCCTGAATAGCTCCTGCAACAATTTCACTAGCTGAAGCGCTTCCTTCATTGACCATTACAATAAGTTTTCCATCCTCAAAATCGCCTTTAGCTGTTGCTTTAAAATCAATTCTTGGACTGCGTAATCCTTCAGTATATACGATAAGTCTTTGTGATGGCAGAAATTCATCAGCCAGATCAACTGCTATATCAAGAAAACCTCCTGAGTTATTTCGTAAATCCAGAATGAGATTTTTCATTCCCTGTTCTCTCAATTTAGCAACTGCATCTTCCATTTCGGTAATAGAAGTTCTGGCAAACCTGGTTAATTTGATATAACCGATATTATTTGAGAGCATGAATGAAGCATCGATGCTATTTAATGGAATCTTGTCACGGGTAATAGTATAATCTATTAAAGGTTTTTGGTTATTACGCAAAATACCAACCGTAACCTGAGTTCCTTTAGGACCACGTAAACGATCCATTACATAAGAATTTGTAATTTTTTTTCCAAAGGCATCATTCCCATTAATGGTGACGATCTTATCACCAGCCATAATACCCAGTTTTTCGGATGGACCTCCAGGTACTGCAGCAATTACAAGGATTGTATCATTATACAATTGAAACTGTATTCCAACGCCTTCAAAATTACCAATTAGTGGTTCATTTGCTTTTTGAACTTCTTTCTTTGAAATATATATAGAATGTGGATCAAGTTCCTTGAGCATTGCTACAACAGCAGTTTCAGTCAAATCAGTCTGATTTGTTGAATCAACATAATAGTAATTAATTATTTGTAACAGAGCAGAGAACTTTTCAACATTATCACGAATCTCATTTCTTTGTGCAGAAGCAAGATTATAGCCCAAAATTGAGCTAATAAGCAACAGATAGAATGCTATTTTAGATTTATAATTACCTTTAGTCATGATAGTCAGTGTCTTTTTTACTTGATTAGTAAAACAAAATTAAGCTTTATTGATTTATTATGGTGATTTATAAACAAATAATACTCTGATATTAACTTTTTTTTGCAGTCTTTCGTGTGTAGGGAATTTCATTATTTTTACATTTTCCTTAATAATAGGAATATTAATGCCTCATTATCCTATGACATCAACTATTAAGAGTTGAGCAATCTTATTAAACAAAATGTAAGGATGACAGACGAAGAAGAAAAGAAACGACTATATTCCTCTGCATTAATCACAGTTGGCATTGTTTCTCTTTTATGGCTTATAAAATCAATAGAATTAATTTTTGATATTTCTTTTGCCGGTTTTGGCATTTTGCCCTTGAAAGCAGAGGGACTAAAAGGTATATTGTTTGCACCTCTGGTACATGGTAGTATAGCGCATTTGGTATCAAATTCAATTCCGATGTTCCTATTAGGAACAGCCCTTTTTTACTATTACAGAGCAAAAGCCTGGCAGATCTTCATTCTTTCATGGTTAGTTACTGGATTTTGGGTATGGCTTTTTGCACGTGGTTCAGCTTATCACATAGGTGCTAGTGGTGTTGTATATGCACTTACTGCCTTCCACTTTGTATCGGGTATAATTAGAAAAGAACCACGACTTATTGCATTTACTCTCCTTGTAACTTTTCTTTATGGAAGCTTTGTTTGGGGTATCTTTCCCGGATTCTCTATTAAAGAAACTATTTCATGGGAATCACATCTCATGGGAACAATAGCCGGAATTGTCTTAGCTTTTGCATATCGTGATGTAGGTCCCCAACGAAAGGTGTATGAATGGCCTGAAGATGAAGAAGAACAGGAGGATATGAATAAAGAAAATACTGAAGATCAAAGGAACGATTACAATATTATAGTCAAGTACGAAAGACCGGATGAATCAGATGGTTCAACAAAGAAGGATGATCAACTTCCCGGCAACGAATAGATACCTAGATCAAGTACCGCTTTATTATTACTCTTAATTAAGTGTAATGTAAGGCTTTAGTTTAAAAAACAGCCCTTTCTTCCTATCTAAAATGCTTTTAATCAGTCTGTAATCGGTAAAGCTTCCGGTTTGAATTCTTTTATCTATAAGTGCTTTTGCCGTATAATAATCCATATAAGGATGCTTCCTTAAATCGGCCAGATTTGATTTATTAATTTGAATTTTCTTAATCTTTATAGTATCGATCGCTATCTGATCATATATTCCTGCCAACCTTACGCTATCCATTCCATATATTTCTGTCAACTGATCAACTGAGTAAAATCCACCAAGTTTAGTACGGTACTTTATTATTCTTGAAGCAAATACAGGACCTACACCTCTTATTTTAAGCAACTCAACTGAATCAGCTCCATTAATCTCAATTACAGATTCTCTTTTTGAAATGACTCTTTCATTCTTATAAGTGTATTCAACATTAGTGCTACTTTCATTAACTTCTCTGTAACTTTTTTCACTACCTTTACTTATACTAATGTAAGGCTCAAATATTCTATACGTTTCATCATCAATTATAAAGAGTTTTCTAAAATCCTCTTTTTTATTAAAGTTACCTCCCTTATTTCTATATTTAAGTATACTCTCAGCCTGACGATTTGAAAAACCCATCTCTACCCACTCATTTAAAGTGGTTGTGTTAGGATCAAATTTAAAAGGACGATAACGTTTCTCTTTCCCGGAAGAGTAATCATTAACATAACGAGTACCCGAGTTTATAGATTCACTGTTAGATTTATTCTTAACCGACTGAATAAATTTATTTACTTCTGCTTTGAAAACTAAGTCTTTTGATAGTGGTTCAATATTCCCGGGAAATAAGCGTGGCAGGAGTACCAACACAAAGATGATAGAAATCAGGATTATGATGCCAACCCTTTCTGACTTTGAAAAGGTCAAATAATTTTTAATTTGATGTTTCAAAACAAATTTACAACCGGTTTATTCATCCGGTTCTCTATCCGATTTCGGCTTTGTTGTGAGTACTTTATAAAAAAAATATCCTGTCAGAAATATTACTATCGATTCAACAACTACCATCATTAATAAAGCACTAGTGTTCATACAATCTTCTCCTTTCCGAATCTCTTACGATATGCAAAATAAACCAACAAACAAATAAATAAAAATACGCTGATTAACAACAGTCTGGTCATATCTAAATAAAACACTTTATTTACTATATTCCCACTATAAATCGCCTGGCCAGTTTTAATTTGTTGCCCAATTTTAACAACAGGCTGTTGTTTATCATTTAAGCTATAGACCCTACTCTCTATTTTTCCATTGGTTGTAGTGCCTGATATAGAAATGTAAGACTTATTTTTTTCTTTGAAAAGAGTGTCCACCTTACCGGTATTTTCTGCATAGAACTCTTTTGCAAACCAGGTAGAATTAGGCCCAATACCTTTATGTTGTAATTGTCCGATTATACTTTCATTATGTAAAGGCCAACCTTTAAAACTCAATAAATACCAGTTATCGTCAACAGGCCTTAGCAGGGCTCCCAGAAATACAATTATTAAAGCAACAGGTGTGATATACTTTATAATGTATTTATAAATAAGGGGTACTTTAATATCAGCACCAGACATAATCTCCCTCCAACCTTTCTTCATTCCGAATATCCAGGAAAACAGGATTGATTCAAGCAGAGCAAATACTACTAAAGATACCGTACCCGCCCAATAATCATATTCATCAAATACACCTTGCGTAAAAAAGAAGATTGTTGGAAGACCAAGAATTAATGTTATGATACCAAAAGACAGTGCTGCATTACTTCTTTTCCATCCAAATTCATCCATGAGGAAACTCATACCAGGAGTTCCCATAGCAAGAGATGAAGTAATACCGGCAAAGAAAAGCATGGCAAAGAAAGCAAATCCAGCCAGGGCTGAAAGTATAGGTCCCCATTGTTCAAACAAGAAAGGCATTGTCCTGAAACCTAGTCCTAATCCACCAAGTTTTGTCAATTCAATAACCTTATCAATACCCAGATAACCAATCGCAATAGGAATGATTACTGCACTTCCTAAAACTATTTCTACAAACTCATTCATCCAACCGGCTGACATTGCATTCAAAGCAATATCTTCATTTTTCTTCACATATGAGGCGTAACATTGTATTGACCCCATTCCCACTGATAAAGTAAAGAATATCTGTCCTGCTGCTGCAAGCCACACTTTTGGGTTAGATAATGATGTATAATGTGGTGTCCATAAAAAATTCAATCCAACAGTACCATCATTAATGGCACCTTCAGTTCCGGCTTTTAATGTTATACCCTTGATTGCTAGAAAAATTCCAAATAGGATAAGTAATGGCACCCCTATTTTTGCAACTTTCTCAACCCCTCCCATTAAACCTTTACTTAGAATGTAAGTATTGAGAGCCAAACAAAACACAAACATTACAATTGCTTCAAAAGGAATGCCGGTTGTTGAGGTTGTAACATCAAGATAATCGGTAAAAAAATAAGCAACCTCACTTTGATTCATTTTATCAAATGTTCCAATCACAGAATGGTACATGTAAGAGATTGTCCAACTCTCCATGTAGCAATAGTAGGCAGCAATAGCAATGTTAGAGAATATCCCAAATACTCCAACATATCGCCATAGCCATCTCTTATCCATGCTATTAAGGATAAATGGGGTGGAATGATGACCAAATTTACCTCCATAGCGTCCAGATGACCATTCAATAAACAATAACGGAATGCCCATTAAAAGGAAAGAAACAAGGTAAGGAATAATGAATGCTCCTCCTCCGTTTTGAACTGCTTGTACAGGGAACCTTAGAAAGTTTCCAAAACCTACAGCGTTACCAGCCATTGCCAGAACCAATCCAACCCTGGAACCCCAGTTTTCTTTGTTTGCAACCATTCGCTATTGAATTAAGTGGTTATTTCTTTTGGATTTCAGAGATACATTGCAATATTAAAAAAAATATTCTTTTAATGCATATAAG
>JBLMZZ010000210.1:0-5918 GCA_050259095.1 Omnitrophica WOR_2 bacterium
TGGGTAGATGATGAAGATAGTGCTCATTATATCTCACGAATGTTCTACAGGCACGAAAAGAAGTTGTTGAGAATAAGTGTGGATTTTCAGGGTGCACTGCATGGAAAGAAGTTAAGATGGCTTGCAGGCTTTGGACGATTCGATAATAAAATTGGTCCGGTTGATATTGACAAATTGAATAAAGGACTGGATGATAATGAAAAACTGCCTTTGGTAGATGGGTTGTATGATAAATATGTAAAGTGGGGATTAATTTCACCGAATGAAGCAGATGGGGGAGCTGTTAATACCTTGAAACTTGGACTGATATACGATACCCGTGATAATGAAGCGAACCCGAATAACGGTATATGGGCTGAAGCTATTATGATGACTGCCCCGAGGTTCTTGTTTAATAGCGAATCGGCATATACCAAACTTGCCTTAATCTACCGGCATTATGTTCCAATAAAGCGGGATGTATTCACTTTTGCCTATAGACTTGGATGGCAGGGAACTATTGACGGCAAGACTCCTTTTTATATGCAGCCTTACATGGTTACAACCAATACTCAGAATACCAAAAACGAGGGTCTTGGTGGGTCGAAATCAATGAGAGGTGTGCTGCGCAACAGGATAGTGGGAGATGCATTCACTTATGCTAATCTGGAGCTTAGATATAAGATTTGGCAGTTTAACCGCTGGAATCAGAACTTCTATTTAGCTGTTAGTGGTTTTGGTGATTTTGGAATGATTACAAAAGAGATTAATGTTGATAAGAGTCTGCTTCCTTCAACTGAAATTGTAACAGACTATTTTGATTTGGAGAGTGATAAGCTTCATAGTTCGTTCGGTGGAGGACTACATGCTGCAATGAATCAAAATTTCATCGTTACCATAGATTATGGTCATGCAAGTGACAGCAGGGATGGTAAAAGTGGTGTCTATATTAACATTGGCTACTTATTTTAAAGTACCTTCCCTGCTGACTAAAGCACAAATCTATTACGATTAATTCCCTTTAACCAGTTTAAATGACTGAGTAACATTGCCATAATCTACTTTCAGCATGTAAATTCCCTCAGGGAGATTTCCTGATGGTATAACAATGTTCTCCTGACCCGGTAAAATCTTAAGCTCCTTACTGTAAACTGAGGTGCCTACCGAATTATATAATTTCAGTTTTACCAAATTTTCTTTTGAAACATTAAATTCAACCTGAAGCCTTTCGTTAAAAGGGTTTGGATTAACAGATACCTGATCAGCAACCAGGATGTTCTGAGCTGCAATATTGATTGTCACTTCAAATGTAACCGGAATAACAATGCTTGATTGTGTAGGATCATTAGACCAAAGGGTCATTTTCCCCTCGTATGTTCCAAGTGCCATATCCTGTGCATCAGCAGTAACCTGTATTGTAGCACTGGAACCCGGATCAACAATACCGGTTGAACTGCTTAAGCTTAACCAGCCATTGTTAGGATTGTCTTTTACAATCTTAACAGTAACATTAGTTGCCTGGTGACCACCATCGCCATTTGAATCTTCAAGCCATACTTTCCAGCTGCCATTCATATTTTCACCGGTAAAAACCGGGCATACTACTGAATAATATCCATCGAGCTGTGATTTGCCTGCACGAAATTTAGTACCTGAAGGAGATTCTATCCAAACAGAACCTTCATGATAAAATTCATCTGAATTCAACTGGTAATTAATCAACACATTACTTACAACAGCATCATTAGTTACAGCAAAAGTAGTCCAGTTAGTTTCAGTCAGCGTATTAGAGTTCCATGAGGTGAATGAAGGACTATTATTTAAACTGAAACTAAGTGTGTCATTTACATCAGTCGTAAAACTAAAGGTATAATTAAGAGCTGTTTCACCGCTATTAAGTATGGTAAGGTCTTTAGTTTGCTGAGTATCTTTCATTGCTGTAAAATTCAATGAAGATGGATTAACAGCTGCCACTGCCGACATTTGAGTGCCAACATAGAATGTATGAGGATCAGCAGCACCCATAAAAGGGAGCATTTCTTTTCTTCCCGAATTATCCACAGCTGAAAGGAAATATTCAACTGTTGATCCCTGAGGAGGTGAGTCAATTGTTGCAGTGTAGGTTACACCTGTAGTATGTGTCATTGTTACACTGGTGTATGGCGTTAACACATTAGGATTAATGCGGTAATGCAAAATAACAGAATCACCAATAACTGTTTGTCCGCTATAGGGCGTAGCCGTTAATGTAAGAGCGTAAGAACTACTATATGATACATTGCCAAGTAATGGAAAATGCTTAAGATACAACATACCAAGATCGGCCATTTCATGTGCCCGACAATGCAATGCATCCGTTGACTGCCATGGAGTTTCAGGCCTTTCAGCAATACCATAAACTGTGTAACCGGGCATTGCCTGACGATAACTTTCAAGAGCATCATCATCCCATGGTGAATTCACTATAGGAACAAATACTTTATTGTTGATGATATATGAATTAGTATATGGCTGATCAGATGGTGTATATACTCTGTACACTTTATAAAGTGTGCCATAAATACTCATCTTGTTGGCAAAGTAAGCAGCAGTAGCTTCTATTGCATTATACTGAGGGTGCGTTGTAGGTACTGATCTGATAAGTACTTTATCGGGCGCCAGGTACTTTCCCCAGCAATCAATATGATCGATGTAAGTATTGTTAGGATCTTCAATCACTGAATAATCATCAATACCCAGATAGTCCTGCATCTTCTGATTAACCTGAGCAGGAGTAAGACTTGGATTTTCATTATAGGTTAAGGTTGTTGAAGAAGCATAACCATAACCATCAGTCATATAATTTCCTCCGGTATGGATTACATTCATTCCAAACCATTGAATACCCAGTTCCTCAGCTATTAAGCGGGGAACATTATCATCTTCGGGACGTGGACGATTATAAGGAAAGTCAACAATGCCGATTTGATTATTGCCATAAGTAATGTACATTGGTCCATAGTCTCTTGTCCAGTATGAATTAGTTGGAATGGTCATAAATACGCAATTATCCATATTTACCCGGGCTCCAATGTACTGGTTCCTAACTTCGGTTTCGGCAGTTGCAGAGGGTACCAGCGTTGTAACAATTGCATCATATGAGATTTCTCTGATAAGGGATAGTGGAATACCGAAAGGATAGGCTACTAATGCTCCTGAAGCTCTGTCAAATTCAGCAATACTGGTGATATTTCCTAAAGGAGGATCTGTTTCTATAAATTGCAATCCAATCTCACTCTGCCTGGACCTTTCATCAGCACTCATTTCATGAGAAAGGACAGTTTTAGACTGCTTTGTATTATCATTTTGTGAAAGAACACTTGCTGTAAGCAGAACGAAGATGCCTGATAGCAAATAAGTGCGTAATTCCAATTTCATATGGTTGCTATTATTAATTAATAATGGTAATTATTTTTTCAAAGATTTGGATGTAACTGAACCAAATTTGTCAGTAACAACAATGAAATAAACACCAGGAGCAACGTTTTGATTATTAGTGCTCTTCCCGTCCCACTCTAAAATGCTCATCCCTGCAGGTAATTGAACAGTAGCAAAATCAGCAACTACAATGCCTTGCATGTTGATTATTTTTACACTTACAGGTGATGAGTACAGTAAACTTATGTTAATTTTTAATGATTCATCGAAAGGATTGGGATTTAAGGTTACTGAAGGCCGAATAACAACTTCACTTCTTGAAATAGTAGTATCGACTTCAACATTAGCAGGAATTACCAGTTGATTTAAGAAGTAATCATTTATTGAAAAAGATGTAGTATAGCTGCCAACCGCCATACCATTTGTGTTAATAATAACCTTGATAGTTTGAGGCGAACCTGGTATAAAGATCCCTTCAGTCGTATCTACAGATAACCATTGACTATCAGGAGATAATGACACTGTGAAAGGATCAGGTTCTGTTGATGATGAAAAGACTTGAACAGTAATTGTATCCAATGCATTGGGCCTAAGTTTAATGTTTACAGCACCTGGGGTTGCTGTTAACATTGGTGGGTTTGAAGCCATAAGCACCGCATTGCGCAGATTAAGTCTGCCACCACTTACAGTAAGTCCAACAAGCGTTGGAATAGTATCAACAGTTGAAAGAATATATCTTTTAAACCTTGAAACAGCCAAAGAAGGGAATTCGCGGTATTCATACAATCTTGCTGAATCAGTTGCTGCATAAAGTAATGCAATAGAACCAGAAACCATGGGTGATGACATTGACGTACCAGTCTTATTCCCATACAAATTACCCTGTCGTGTTGAATAAATATCTGTTCCCGGAGCTCCTAAATCTATGCTGTTATATCCCCATGCTGCCTGGGTGTTTTTTAAGTCCAATCGTGTAGTGTTAGTCACCGCAATAATCGATTCATTAGTCATTGCAGTTGGAATGTCACCATTAACATCAACATCCCAGCCTTTATTGGCAGTTGAAGCCACATTAATAATACCAACAAGTCCCATAGAATCATACATGGCACTCCATACAGGATAATCAGCGGGATCACCTCCATCAATACCAAAGGATGAATTAGATGCTACAATAAAGGCACCTAGTTGACCATCAGTCTCATTATACAACTTACGCATTGTATAAACATAATCGTAAGCTGAAACTACCAGCACTTCATTTGAACCTGAACCTGCTACTGGTAATACTTTTGCATTAAAAGACACTCCGGCCACTCCGGTAGCATTATTTGTTTTTGCAGCAGCAATTCCGGCTACATGTGTTCCATGATCGTGAGGTACCATATTCCCGGTGTTGGAATAAGCATTCCATCCATCAAAATCATCAGTATAACCATTATTATCATCATCTATACCATTACCCGGGATTTCATTCCAGTTCTTTTTTAGATTCAAATCACTATGATTCAGATCAACACCACCATCAACAACGGCAATAACAATGGTATCGCCCAATACTGTTGTGCCACTTGTTGTAATACCCCATGCTTCAGTAGCCTTGATATCAGCACCAACAGCACCACCCGATTGGCCGGTATTTTTAAATGCCCATTGCTGGTTAAATGAAGGATCATTAGGTATAAGTTCTCTCTCACTAACTTTATGGTTAAACTGAGCCAGTTTAACTAAGGGGTGACTTTTAACAGATTGTAACAATTTACCAGCAGCATATTTATTCTCATCAAAACTAAACAGCCAGATATTAAATGTGTGGGCTATCTTATGATCAATGGTTATTCCCAAGGATTGAAAGTCTGCTCTGAGTGAAGCATCAGCAACCGGATTAGCATCATTCTTTAACATTATTATTAATTGACCTTTCTCCCTCTGATCATAGGTGCCCTGAGCAAAGGAAGTTGTTAATAGAATGAAGAACAGCGCCAGTGTTATAAAAATTCTCATTTCTTATTATAATTATAATTTTAACTATTTACCGCGTGAAAATACTAATAATCAACTTAACATCTTTAAATAAACAAAAAAAGCCCGCAACATTCTTATTAATATTGCAGGCTTCAGTAATCGGGGGATTGTGTTACAAGGGAAATAGTAACAGGTAATTATATCTTGATAAATTTTCCTGAGCTAATAGTTCCGTTATACTCTGAACGAATAATATACATTCCGGGATTTAGCTGGCCAATTGGTAATACTTTACCGTTCAACTTATCAACCGGATACTTATCAATTAAAATTCCTTCGGCATTGTAAATACTAATTATTGCTGCGCTACCAAATGAAACATCTTCTTTAAATGAAGGATCGTCAATTATAATATTGTCTGATGAAGGATTCGGGAATATTGTTAATGTGGATGTATTTGGGCGAATGGTATTAATAACAAATACTTTAAATTGATTCTGTGTGGTACAACCCATCTCATTTTCAGCGACTACAGTTATGGTATTTGATCCTGTATT
>JBLMZZ010000211.1:0-8265 GCA_050259095.1 Omnitrophica WOR_2 bacterium
CTTCAAAAGCTGCCCGGAGTAGGAAGAAAAACGGCCAATGTTATTGCTGCTGTTGCCTTTGAATTGCCGGCACTTGCAGTTGATACTCATGTTCAAAGAGTGTCGGCCAGAATCGGTTTAACAGTAAATGCAAAGACACCTCTTGAAACCGAACGTCAACTAGTTAAATTTATTCCTGAAAACAAGCTTAGAATTGCGCATCATTGGTTAATTTTACATGGAAGATATATTTGTATAGCGCGTAAACCAAAATGCCCTGAGTGTGGTTTAAGACCTTTCTGTAAATATTATCAGGAATTATCTTCCAAAAACTTAAAGGATAAGTCTGCATAATCATTGCTGTAAAATTTCTTAAATAGTCTGTTTATTCAAGTTAAGATAGATCACCCTTTAAAATAAATATCATGAGTAAATTAAAACCCGGTGATAAATTACCGGACTTCAGCACAGTGGATTACAAGAACAATCCAATAAGCACTTCCTCACTTAGGGGACGCAAGACAGTTATTTACTTCTATCCTAAGGATATGACGCCTGGTTGCACGGATGAAGCATGCAATTTGAGGGATAACTACGATATGTTGCTGAAAAATAATTTTAATGTTATTGGTATTAGTCCGGATAATGCAAAATCACATCAGAAATTTGCTGATAAGCACTCACTGCCTTTTCCGCTAATACCGGATACTGATAAAAGCTTAGCTAAGATGTTTGGAGTATGGGGACTAAAGAAATTTATGGGTAGAGAATATGAGGGTATTAATCGAACAACTTTCGTCTCAGATGAAGAAGGAATAATCTCTGAAGTAATTGAAAAGGTTGATACAAAAAACCATACGGCACAAATAATAAAGTAAACCGTTACCCACCTTTTACAAAATGTTTTTATACCTTTGATTGGTTGTCATAAACTGATCAGTACACCACAATATACTAATATCCAATACTATGAGCAAAGAAGTAAAAGAAGTAAAAGAAGTCAACAACGAAAAATTAAAGGCACTTCAACTAACACTTGACCGGATTGAGAAGTCATATGGTAAAGGTGCCATAATGAAGCTTGGAGGTGCGCCTGTTGAAGAAATGCCTTCAATATCTACCGGATCAATTTCACTCGATAATGCTTTGGGTGTTAATGGGCTGCCAAAAGGAAGAGTTATAGAGATATATGGTCCTGAGTCATCAGGTAAAACCACACTGGCATTGCATGCTGTTGCTGAATCGCAGAAGTTGGGTGGTATAGCTGCATTTATAGATGCTGAGCATGCTTTTGATCGTTATTATGCCCAGAAGTTAGGCGTTAATATCGATGATTTATTAGTATCCCAACCTGACAATGGAGAGCAGGCACTTGAGATTACTGAAAACCTTATACGCTCAGGTGCTATTGATATCATCGTTATAGACTCTGTTGCAGCACTCACTCCAAGAAGTGAAATTGAAGGTGAAATGGGTGATTCTAAAGTAGGACTTCAGGCACGTTTAATGTCGCAGGCACTTCGTAAACTTACTTCCACTATTAGCAAAACAGGCTGTTGCTGCATATTTATCAATCAATTACGCGAGAAGATTGGTGTAATGTTTGGTAATCCGGAAACTACAACGGGGGGTAATGCCCTTAAGTTCTATGCATCAGTACGCCTCGATATCAGAAGAATAAGCCAGATAAAGGATAACGATGCAGTGATTGGTAACCGTGTTAAGGTTAAGGTTGTTAAGAATAAAGTCGCTCCTCCTTTCCGCCAGGGTGAGTTTGATATCATATATGGTGAAGGAATTTCAAAACTGGGTGAGATCATTGATTTAGGTGTTGATAACAACATTATCAAGAAGAGCGGATCATGGTTTAGCTTTGGAGAAACTAAATTAGGTCAGGGACGTGATGGTGTAAAAAAGCTGTTACTCGACAACCCGGAACTCGCCGAACAACTTGAAGGTCTTGTAAGAAATGCCTTAAAACAAGTTCAGATATAAGTTACCAAAAGGTTTTATGCTATCCCCTGTCTGACTATTGGCAGGGGATTT
The DNA here is from genome assembly GCA_050259095.1 of Omnitrophica WOR_2 bacterium. Classification (GTDB taxonomy): domain Bacteria; phylum Bacteroidota; class Bacteroidia; order Bacteroidales; family Lentimicrobiaceae; genus Lentimicrobium. The sequence continues at coordinate 2,026 of JBLMZZ010000211.1, forward strand.
GTTTTTAGTATAAATTTGCACCATCATTGAATTTAATATTTACTATGTATATCCGCATAACACGAAATCTGATCTTTACAATCTTCCTTCTTATTACTAGTTCAGTAATACTGTTGTCATGTAATTTAAAAGATGAGAAAAAATCAACTACCAAGACTAAAAGCGACACTATTAGTGATGAGCTCACACTGCTTAATGACAAGGTAAAAGCAAATCCAAAAGAGATTGCTCCTTATCTTGAAAGAGCCAAGTATTATACTCATCATGACAGGTTCAATGAAGCATTGGCTGATGTAAATTCAGCCCTTGATATTAATGTAAAAGATCCTTCTGTCTATATTGCTCTGTCAGAAGTATACCTGTATTCAGGAAAAACACAGCGTGCTTTGGATGCTTTAAAAAAAGCAAAGCAGTTTGATCCTGAGAATTCTGATATTGATGTTGAGTCGGCAAGAGTATATCTGACAATGAGTGATTACAAACAAACGTTTAACTCACTCAGAGAAGCATTAAAGAAGAATCCAAAGAATGCTGAAGCCTTTTTTATCAGTGGATTGGCTAACGAAGAGATGGGTGACACGATAAAGGCAATCGACAGCTACCAGAATGCTGTTGCGATCAACAACAAACACTTTGATGCATTAAAGCAACTGGGAATACTCTTTTCAATTCGTCATGATCCATTAGCAGTTGATTACCTTCGTAATGCTTCAAGTATCAAGCCTAAATCGCCTGAACCATTGTATATACTGGGTATGCATTATCAGGAAAACGGGAATCCTGATAAAGCGTTATCTGTTTACAGGGAAATAATACAAGTAGACTCAACCTATAAACTCGCATTTTACAATACAGGGTATGTTTACTTAGTGTACAAGGCAGATTATCCAAATGCCATAAGTGCTTTCACCAAAGCGCTAAAAATAGATCCTGAATATGTTGATGCCCTTTACAACAGAGGTTATGCAAAAGAACTTTCAGGTGATTTTCAGGGTGCTCGTAATGACTATCAGCAGGTTTTAAGAATGAAGATAAATGATGACAAGGCTGTTCAAGGACTTAACCGACTTGATGCTCTTAGCCAATAAGCTCGGCACGTATATCAGAGAGTTGCTTAACCATTATTTTTACACACTCTTTAAGCTCATCCACACTCAATTTAATGCTTGATTCATCAAAGCCATTACCATTGCTTTGTTCAAGTTCCGAGGCAGTCTTTTCAAGCTCTCTTGCTTTTGCCCAAACTACCGGTGCACAGAAGTTTGCTACTACTCCTTTAAGTCCGTGTGCATCAAAACGCAGGCTGGCATAATCCCTATCCTTTATATCAGCATATAATTTCTCAAACCTCCCTGCATACTCACTTGTGAAAATGTCTATTATTTCAACCAATACCTGGCTTTCAAAATAATTATATGTATCAAGAAATTCTTGTTTATTAATCATTGTCTGTACTAATTTTACAACAAATATAACTGACTAATCAAGAATACAAGATAAATAGTTATATAATTTTCACTAAGAAGTTCTACTTTTTTCAATCAGGGGTTTTTTATTGTTTTTCTTTGCCTCTTCTATATTTTTCTTTAATTCCATAACTGAACATCCCGAACAATTAGAAGCACATCCATCACATCCTGATTTACGGGATGTTAAAGTCATGAATATTTTATAAGCTGCTATTGCAAAAGCAACTCCAATTATCAGATATACAATGATTTCTTCCATAATTAAGTACATTAAATTAATGCCCGGTCTATCCCGGGGAAATAATGAACCATAGTATAGTACAGCACCCAAAGGACCGCTGCACAGTTTACCAGTGCCCAAAAAGCAGCAGGAATCCCTGAAGATTTCTGCATATTTGTAAAATCGCCTGCTTTTCGTGGATTTGCCAAACCAAGAAAAGTGATAACCATTGTAGAGGAAAAAGCCTCTGTGGCAGCAATCATTGATATAAAAAGAATAAAAAATTGCAACAACTGATCCTTAGCATATACTAGAAAAGAAACAAGCAGAGCAGAGAATAAGATCAACCATATTATTCCAAAAAGATTTCTGACAAATAACATCAAGTTAAGTAAAACAATTGACAATAGTATAAAAGCAACTACTTTATGTTGATCGTTGATTGCCATTGTTATAAATAAAGAACCACATAAAGCAGCAAACGGATATCCCGAAAAGGAAGTTAGGAATGCCTTAAACTTATTGCTGCTTTTAGTTTGAGCGATACCTGATGTGTCATTATTAATATCAATTCTAACCACTTCACCACTCGTGAGTATTGACATTAGAGCATGTCCACTTTCATGAAGTAGAGTATTCAATGTTCTGAAAAACACTCCAATGTATGGTAAGCGATTAATAACAAGTGAAATGCCCATCAGCAAATAAAAGGTACGTGCATCATTACTTGTTAACCAATTGATAATACTAGTCATAATAACTTATTTCCTTATTTATCAATTTTTTACTTTATTAATTAAATTAACCTGCCAAAAGACTTCCAATTTGAAAAGTAAGTAAAGATGCTAAATAAGCAAGTGTAGTAGTATAAACCACAATAAAAACAGCCCATTTGGCAGCCCCTGATTCTCTTCGTATAGCCGCAACAACGGCAACACATGGAAAATAAATAAGAATAAAGAGCATAAAACTAAATGCTACAAGGGGAGTAAATACAGGTTCTCCCTTCTCGGGACCATTTGTATGTACTTGTTGCCTTAACTTTGTAATCAATGATGTTTGACCTGCATCCTGATCAGTATCAGCCTGATAAAGCACCCCTAATGTTCCAACCGTAACTTCTTTAGCAGCAACTCCTGTCAAGACAGCAACACTCATCTTCCAGTCGAAACCTAATGGTCTCATTACAGGTTCAATTAATCTTCCCAGCCTGCCAATGTAGGAATTCATTTGTCGGTGACTCTCAAGTTCATGCTCCACGACTCTTACTTCTTCATTTTGCTTCATTTTCAAATCATTGATCACTTGCTTTGTTTGTTGCGTTTGGAAAATCATCGTAGCATACTGACTTCTGATATCCGCAATCTTATTGTTATAGATATTATCCTCAGAAGTATGTCTTGGAAAGTATCCCAAAGCCCATATAATAATAGATGCAATTAAAATAACGCCTCCTATCTTCTTAAGATACTGCTCAGCACGGTTCCACATATGCCTTAATATAGTTCTTAAAGTAGGAGTTCTGTATGGAGGTAATTCCATTACAAATGGAATATCTGCTTTCTTAAAAATAGTTTTCTTAAACAACAATGAAGAACCAATAGCCAGTGCAATACCAATACCATACATACCGAACAATATAGTACCCTGATAATTAACAAAAAATGCACTGATAAAAAGAATGTAAACAGGTAAACGGGCACTGCACGACATAAACGGATTAATTAACATGGTAATCAACCTGTCGCGACGACTTTCAATAATTCTTGTAGAAAGTATAGCAGGAACATTACATCCAAAGCCCATTACTAATGGAATGAAAGACTTGCCATGCAAACCTATTTTATGCATCACCTTATCCATTATAAATACTGCCCGTGCCATATATCCTGTATCTTCCATAAGTGAAATGAAAAGATACAGTAGCAAAATATTGGGCAGGAAAATAATCACTCCTCCAACACCTCCAATGATTCCTTGAATAAACAGATCCTGTAACATACCCTCTGGGAGTATTGATGACAGCTCAATAGATATTAATCTGACCAAAGATTCAATCCAATGCATTGGATATTCACCAAGCTTGAAAGTACCATAAAAAGTAAGCCACATGAGGAAGATGAAAATAGGAATACCCCATACCTTATGTGTAACAATGGTATCAATCACTTCACTGTTTTTCCTCTGAAGTACCGGACTCAATTTAAATGTTTCTTTTAATGCTCCGGCAATAAATCCATATTTCGAATCTGCAATCAGACTTTCAGTATCCTGATTACTGGCCGCTTCGATGCTGGTAATCTCTTCATCTACTACCTTCATTAATTCGGTATAATTATCCGACTTCTCGAGGGCTACTTCAGTTGCACGATCTTTTTCAAGTAATTTAATTGCAAGGAATCTTGATGAAACACGGTGAGTTATATCCTTTGAACCACTTTTATATAAGATATCCTGAATTCGGTTTATTGCCGGCTCAATAATTCTGCCATAATATATATGGATATGGCGGTAGGTTGTATCACGATCCTCGTAGATATCAATTATCTTCTGCAGCAGTTCATTGACTCCTTTGCCCTTTGAACCAACCGTTGGAACAAAAGGAACACCAAGTAACATTCCCAACTTTTCATGATCAAGGGTATTACCACTTTGCTCAAGTTCATCATGCATGTTTAGTACCCCCACCATCTTGATATCCATGTCAATTAGTTGGGTAGTTAGAAACAAATTCCTTTCAAGATTTGAGCTGTCGAGAATATTTACTACTACATCAGGAACCGAATCAATTATAAAATCACGTACAAACAGTTCTTCGGGACTATAAGCTGTAATTGAATATGTTCCGGGAAGATCAGTGACAATAAACTGATAATCATCTTTTTTGAATCGAGCTTCTTTTGCATCAACAGTAACACCTGAATAGTTTCCGACATGCTCTCTTAACCCGGAAGCATAATTGAAAAGTGTTGTTTTCCCTGAATTGGGGTTTCCAACAAAAGCGACATTGATGGTTTTCTTTTTTTGTTGAGCAGTGGCATTAAATAAACTACCTATTCTTGAACCTGTGTCCTTGACAGGTTGTAAATCTATTGTTTCTGATTCACTAAGTATTTCTATTAAACGTGCCTCTGAATTACGTAGCGACACATTGTAACTCATTACATTATATTCAACAGGGTCCATTAAAGGGGCTCTTTGAACTACACTCACCTCTTTACCGGAAACAAATCCCATTTCAAGAATTCGTTTCCTGAATGCCCCTCTGCCCCTTACTTTTGTAATAACTCCTTTATCTCCGGGAGCCAGATCAGCTAATGTCATTTCCTTTTATTTAGAATCAATTTAAATTAAGGCAAAAGTATCATTATTCTTTACACAAGGATGAACATTTTAAAAAAAAACATTAAAAAATATTTTTATTAAAAGCCAAAGTATTAGTGGCATTATGCACTGTTTTTAGGTATTAAATTGATTAACTTAGCAAAAAAAATAATAGTTTCAAGCTCAAAAAGTTAAAGCTCATGAAGAAGAGTTTGTTCTTAGTACTGTTGCTGGTAATAGGCATTACAGTTTCCGCTCAATGGAGCACAAATCCTGCTGTAAACAATGTAATCTCCGACCTCTCGGGCGAACAAGTACTCTCTAAAATAGGAGTATGTTCAGATGGGAACATTTACATTGCTTTCTTTTCCAATCAGACAGGTTTTTATAATGTAAGAATTCAAAAACTTGACAGTCAAGGTAATGAACTATGGCCTCACAACGGTATTCTGGTATTTAATGATTCAACTGATTCATGGGTATCTGATTGGGATATGGCTGTTGATGCAACCAACCATGCTGTTCTTACTTTCAGTGAAGTAGAGAATGGCAACTGGAATACAGTAGCTTACCGTATATCACCTTCTGGCGAATCTGTCTGGGGAGTTAATGGTGTTGCGCTCTCAAATAATGCTGAGATGAATGCAGCTCCAAAGGTAATTTGCACACCTGCAGGCAATTCTATATTTGCTTGGTCGAGTGGTGATATAATCATTATGCAGAAGTTAAATGCTGCCGGTCAAAAACAATGGGGTCCAAATGGAATCAATGTAACCACCACAAACCGAACTTCATGGCCTCAATTAATGCCGGTGGGGAATGATGACTTCATCATGAAATATTTTGACGATAGTGGCTCCGTACCATACCCTGTACGCACGATTTATGCTCAACGATACAACAGTGCCGGTACTGGTGTTTGGTCATCTCCTGCCCTTGTTTCTGATGCTGGAGGTATTTCAGGTTGGAACCAGATATTTCCATTCATTAATGATGGAAGCGATGGCTTTTATATTGCCTGGCACGACGATCGTGATAATAATTTAAGGGCATCTGTCTTTGTTCAACATGTAAATTCATCCGGACAGGTAGTATATCCTGCCGACGGTGTTGAAGCTTCAACTGCTTCATCATTTAACCACTTTTATCCATATCTCGCTTGTCCACCAAATTCCACTGATGTTTATGTATTTTGGAATGAAATGAATACTGATCAAGACTTAAATG
>JBLMZZ010000212.1:0-10616 GCA_050259095.1 Omnitrophica WOR_2 bacterium
TACAAAAAGGGCAACATGATATGTGGTGTGCCTGATGTAGTTAAAGTGGGAAGTGTAAAATTTGAATCAACCGTCAGTATATATCCCAATCCGGCTAACTCTTTTATTACTTATACGATAAATAAACCCATTAGTACTAAAGCTTTCTATTCCATATTTGATTGTACAGGACTTAATCGTAGCACTGGAAGTGTAAATCAAGGGACAAATACTATAAATATTGAAAACCTGCGAACCGGAATATATTTGATAAAAATAGTAACAGGTGACGCTGTTTATACCGGCAAGTTTGTGAGAAAATAGACTGAAATAAAAGTACATAGAGTGATTTATGAGAATGATATAGTTGAGACACATAAACTAATTAAAAAATGACAGACAACATTAGTCCTGAAAGCAATCCGGATTGTTCCGAAGAAACAACGGCCAGTGAAACTTGTGGTTTAAGTTTAAAAACTGAATTAATTGAAAATCCTATAACTCCTGAAAATTTAAAAGCGGATTTAGTCAATCGTTTCTTTGCTTCATTAGTAGATGGACTAATAGCACTTGATTTTGCTATTCCATCTATAATTTTTTATGGTATAGGACTTTATAGACTTTATAATGATATTGAAAATGATTCTATACTATTCTTTTTAATTGCCGGTTTACTTTATCTTATTCCATTAACTTACAGTTTAATTAAGGATGGATTGGGCAAAGGACAAAGCTGGGGGAAAAAGCCATTTGAAATTAAGGTCGTTCATTTACCGGATAATACACCTTGTACCTTTGGACAGTCCTTTACACGGAATATTATAATGACATTGGTTACCTGCATACCTTATGTTGGTTGGTTGATTGAACCCGTTTTTGTTTTAGCAACCAAAGATGGTAGAAGACTTGGTGATAAAGCCGCTAATACACAAGTAATAAATGTTGCAAAGCAAAAAAAGTCCTGATCGAAACCCTTACCACTCTAGCCACAAAAAAAACAGAGGCTCTAATTTCTTAAAGCCTCTTTAGTTAATTTTATTTTGTAGCGAGAACGAGAATTGAACTCGTGACCTCCGGGTTATGAATCCGACGCTCTAACCAACTGAGCTACCTCGCCAGGTGTTTCCAAGAAGACTTTTGCCTTGTTTGGGTTGGCAAAATTATAAAAATTATTGAATCTTCACTATAGTGAAACAACACTTTTTATGCTTTTTCTCTAATTGCTTTAATCCGTGATAATTATAGACAAGAAAAGTAATCAAAACGCTATCTTACCCTATTATATATCGTTTTTACGGCCGGTATCTGCGATATTAGGATTCCTGTTATTACCAGTATTATCCCAATTGCTTTTTGCAGCGTAATCATCTCCCCTATTATGAAATAGGCGAATATGGCTGTAAATACCGGTATTAAGTTGGTAAAAATATTGGCTTTTATCATCCCAAGTTTTGCTACAACTATGATGAATAATAGAAATGCAATACTGCTGGCAAAAATAGCTAGTTGCACTATAGCCAGTATGGCGTTTAGTGAAAAGTGTGATACCATTAATTCCTTCACATCAAAAATTAAGAAAATAGGTAGGAAATAAATTGCCCCTATTATATTTTGTAAGGTCAGTATTGTGATGGCTTTATACTTATGCGCCAGTTTACGAATAAAAAAAGTATAAGCTACTGCTGAAAATACCGCAAGAAAAATAAGAGCAATTCCCTTTGAACTCGCATTAAGACTTAAATCGGGATTGACAAGCATATAAATGATGCCGAAAAATGATAATAATACTCCACTAACTAAATACTTATCAATTTTCTCCTTGAGGAAAATAAATGCCACAATTGGGGTGATAAGCGGTATAGTTGCAATAATAGCTGAGGTTATTGCCGGAGATACATACTGTAATCCGAAATTTTCACCCAAAAAGTAAAAGAATGGTTCGGAAAGTGCGAGCAGCAAAAACCATTTACGGTCCTCTTTTGCTATCTTCTCTTGTGACCGGGATATTTTTATGACTAATAAAAGAATGAGCGAGGAAAGTATAAGTCGGAATAATATTACCGTTATAGGATTGAAATCAGCTAAAGCTATTCTTGTCCAAATGAACGACATGCCCCAAAATAGCATTGAAAGAACAATGTAGATATAATATTTAGTTGAGGCATTTGATTTTGGGATCATTACAGTAAGATTAGCTAAAGAAATAAGTGTGCAAAGTTATGAGTTTTGAGCTAGCAGCTTCAGGATATTTTATCTAAGAACTCCTGTTCAGTAAGTATGGGTACACCTAATTTCTCAGCTTTAATACGTTTCTCGGGACCCATATTATCTCCGGCAACGATAAAGCTTGTTTTTGAAGACACACTGCCTGCAACCTTACCCCCGTTTATTTCAATCTCTTTTTTAAGATCATCACGAGAAGCAAATTTGGTAAATGACCCACTAACAACTATGGTCATTCCATCCAGTTTGTCACTTACTTTCTCCTGATCATTTGCAATTTTAAACTGTAAGCCATGATTTCTTAACCTGTTAATAATACTAACATTCTCTTCATCAGCAAAATAATCGATGATTGCTCCTGCAATTCGAGGTCCTATCTCTTCAGCTTCCATTAGTTGATCGGATGTTGCTTTCATAAGTGAATCAATATCTTTAAAATGCCGGGCAAGCTTACGTGCAATAGTTTCTCCGGTGTATTTAATACCTAATGCAAAGAGAACCCTTTCAAAGGGAACACTCTTAGAATTGGATAACCCGCTTAATACATTTTCAACTGATTTCTTTTGAAAGAGAACTCTTCTTTCTTGTTTTGAATCTTTATTTGCAAAAATTTGCGCGAGATTCATCAATTTATCAGAAGTTAAATCGTACAAATCGGCAACATTAAAAACCAGACCTGCATCATATAACATTTCAATTTTACCTTCACCTAAGCTCTCGATATTCATGGCACGACGGGCGATAAAATGTACTAACCGTCCTTTAATCTGAGGTGGACAAGCTTTATAATTAGGACAAATCCATGAGGCTTCACCTTCCTGTCGTACTAAAGGAGTATTACATTCAGGACAATTTTTAATAAACTCGGTTTCAAAGAGTTCAGGGGGTCTTTTGGTTAAATCAATTCGTGTAATCTTAGGGATAACATCACCACCTTTTTCAACAAATACGGTATCACCTATTCTGATATCCAGGGCACTCATTACATCAGCGTTATGAAGTGTTGCTCTTTTTACGGTTGTTCCAGCTAACTGAACTGGTTTAAGATTCGCAACAGGTGTTATTGCACCGGTTCTGCCTACTTGAAAATCAATAGATAAAAGCGTGGTAGCAGCTTCTTCGGGTTTATATTTATAAGCAATTGCCCATCGGGGAGCTTTGGCAGTGAATCCGAGTATTTGCTGTTGCTCAATACTGTTTATTTTTATAACTACACCATCAATTTCAAACGGTAGTTTAGACCTGCTCTGCTGAATTTCACTGATAAAGTCGAGCACCTGATCTATATTACTGCATTTAGCTTTTATATCAGAAACATTAAAACCCCATTTTTTTAAAAGGGTAAGTCGGTCGTAATGTGTATTTGCACTTACGGTATCATTAAATAATGTATAAGCAAATGAATCAAGAGGTCGTTTGGCAACAAGGCTTGAATCCTGGGTTTTAAGAGTACCAGCTGTTGCGTTTCTGGCATTTGCAAAAACAGGCTCTCCTATCTCAGCTCTCTGCCGGTTCATTTGTTCAAAACCGGCTTTAGGCATAAAAATCTCTCCACGTACCTCAAAATCTTCAGGAACGTCATGAGATTTAATTTTTATAGGGATATGATGAATTGTTTTAACATTAGCAGTAACTTCATCTCCCTGCACACCATCACCACGTGTTACAGCCTGTATAAGTGAGCCATTTTGATAGTGTAAACTAATTGAAACGCCATCAATTTTAAGCTCACACACGTACTCATATGGTTCTTCTAATCCTTTCTGTACACGTCGGTCAAAATCACGTAATTCATTTTCAGAATAGGTATTATCAAGCGAAAGCATTGGTGAATTATGCTTCACTGTGCGAAATTCTTTAGTAATACCACCACCAACACGCTGAGTAGGACTATTAGGATCAAGGAACTGAGGAAATTGCTTCTCGAGAGTAATTAATTCATTTAGCAACTGATCAAATTCATAATCACTAATCTGTGAAGTAGCCTGCTGATAATAGAGATAATTATATTTATTGATTTCAGCGATGAGTTTCTCAATGCGTTGCTGAGCTTCTTGTTCAGGAATCATTCTAACTTGTTTACTTATTTAAACGAGTGGAATTAAAAAAGTGCTGAATTTCAGCCATATTAATATTCTTGCGCTCATTTCTGAGAATTTGAGCTGACTTTGTAAAATAATGATGGTTTTTTAAAAACTGCAGTTGCAGCATATACCAGTCGTATAGATTAATTTTATTACCAATAAGTTCCCATTCCAGACGCAGCTTTTGCCCAATGATAAAGAAATCATTTCTTCCAAGGTAATCCAGGTCAGCATCACATAGTATCTTCTCATTGTGGGTAGCTGCAAGTTGGGGTAATCTCGTTGTAAGGATCATGTTCTTTATAAGAACAATTTCTTGCTCATTAAAACCAAAAGAAGGAAGGTATTCTTCAGCCATTTGAGCTGAAACAACTTCATGGTCCTCGAATTTTACTATTATTCCGGCATCATGCAACCAGGCAGCTGCTCTAACAAGTTGGGTATTATATTCATCGAGGTTTTCAAGCTGCGATAATCTAATAACTGAAGCATGAACATCGTATGTGTGATCCACACCATGATAAATAACAAAAGGAGGCAATTCGCTCTCCATTTTTTTACATATAAATTCCGAAAGTCCTTCTATATTCATTGCAGACCAGATCTTAAGTAGTTGATTAAAGTCAGAAAAAAAGCTCCGGCAAGAAGCCGGAGCCATTGAACCAATCTTAAGATTTATAAACCCAACACTTCATAATTAAATTTTCGTGGATTGATGCACATAACAGGGATTTGTGAAGGATTAAAAATTATTTCTTCATCATACCTGCCCAGAAAATACGATGTAAAACTCTTATCAGGATCTGTCATGATCATTATAAGGTCGGCATTATTTGTAGTTGCGTATTCAATAACCTGTTTTGAAAAATTGCTGTTTTTCTCAGCTGATCTCTCAACAAAAGACACATTATTCTTTTCGAAATAATCACTCAAATGTTTAGATGCCTTATAAACTTCATCACTTGCCTCAGCGGTGCGATAAATATGAATTGTAGCATTGAACTTCTTTGCAATAAAGACTGCCCATTTTGTTTTTTCAAGAGGACCTGCTTCACTTGTAAGTGGAAGAACAATTTTCTTATAACCGTGTGCAAAAGGACGTTTTTGAACTACAACAGTAGGGGCCTCTGAAGATGTAATCACTTTTAAGGCAAAACTTCCTGTCAAACGCTGTAATCCAACTTTACCATGAGTACCAAGATAAACCATGCTTACTTCAAGTTCTTTGATTACATCGGCAATCTCAGTAAAAATACTTCCTTCACGAGTTAGATAACTTGCCTCTATTCCAAACGTTGAAGCAAGTTCACGGGCTATTTCGCCAAGTTTTTCGTCAATAGAACTTACAGGAAGGTTCTCATTCTTAAGATATGATTTGGTTTCATTATTGATAACATGGAGCAAAACAATCTTTGAATTAAGCCACCTGGCTGCTTCAGCTGCCTGATTAGCTGCATTTGCACATACTTCAGAAAAATCGGTTGGTACCAGAATAATGTCACTCTTTGTTTTATCCATTGGATCGCTTTTTAATTATTTGATTGTAGATTTGAGACTATACAAAAATAAGAGGTTTTTTTCGACAACACAAAATTTTCATATAAATATATTTCACCTGATGGTATAAATGCCAACAAGATTTTTTGCTTAAAGTTTAAATTTAATGAAGTTATGCTTACTTTTGAAAAGTTGGAATTACTCTATGGAACTAAAGATCACTATTGTAACTGTAATACTTTTTATAGGACTCCTAATATGTTTTGGAATAACGTTATATAGCCATTTAAAAGGTTATCTCAAGGGACAAATATATTTTACATTAATGATGTTGTTTGCAGGTATCTATTCATTCGGCGGAATGATAGAATCTGCTGCAATGGATATACCTACCAAAATTCTATGGTCTAAAATTGAGTACTTAGGTGTGTCGTTCGCTCCTGTATTCCTACTTCAATTTGTGATTAGTCTGGTAAATTCTGAAAAATCCAGATTATATAAGCGAACTTCACTGCTGTATATAGTATCAATTGCTATTTTGATATTAAGCTGGACAAATGAAGAACACCATCTTGTTTGGAAGGGATTTCAATGGGGCACCGACCATGAAAACATTCTTACCTACATACATGGTATTGTATGGTATTTATTTGCCCTGTTTTCGCTCCTTTTAATCATTGCCTCTATCATTGTCCTGGCAAGTGAGCTTACTAAACTACCGGTAATTATTAAGAAACAAATCAGGGTACTGATTATTGGATGTTTAGCTCCTTTAATATTAACTACTTGTTATATTGCCGGAATTACTCCTTTAAAAGGACTTGATCTTACTATTATCAGTCTCCCAATTATGGGTTTGATCATCTTAATTGGCATTTTCCGTTTTGGAATGTTTAAGATCATTCCTACTGTTAGTAGTCAAATTACCAATATTATTCAGGATGGCTTAATAGTAATGGACGAGAATAGTGAAATTGTTTTTCTAAATCCGTCAGCTTCAAAAATCCTCGGTTTTACCGCTAAAGACTCATCGTTTTTAACAATAAAGAATGTTGGCTGGCTTAAAGATATTACTTTGTCGGGTGCAAAAGGATTGAAAGAGACAGAAGTAATGACACAAAGTGATCCTGAATTATGGCTCGAAATAAGTATAAATGAAATCAGGAATGAGGATCACGAATTAAAAGGAAATCTTGTTTTGATGCATGATATTTCGAAAAGAAAAAGGTTGGAATTTCAGACAAGGAACCTACTTGATGAGCTTAATTTTTCTCATGAACAAATGAAAGAAGCTAATTCCCAAAAGGATAGGATTATGTCAATTATTGCTCATGATCTTAGGACAACATTCCATCAGGTCATTAATCTCAGTGGATTAATGAAAGAAATGGCTCCCAACCTGTCTCAGGAAGATCTACAGGAATACCTCGCCGATCTTCTCAATGCATCAGAACAAGGGTATTCAATTCTTGAAGAACTACTTACCTGGGCTAAAACACAAAATAACAATAAACTTTCTTACGAAAAAATTGAAGTTAATAAGTCAGTCGAACAAATCATTTCGAGTATGACACTATCACTTCAAAACAAAGACCTTCATATTAATTTGACAGGTAATAAAGAAATGACTATCTTTAATGATCATAATGTTTTAAACCTTGTAGTTAGAAATATATTGATAAATGCTATAAAGTTTTCATTAACAGGTAGTACAATTACTATAGACTTGGGTAATACTGACACTTACGATTTTATTAGTATTTCGGACACAGGAATTGGAATTCCTGAAGCTGACTTGCCAAAGCTGTTTAACTCAAAAGCAAGATACTCCAGGACAGGTACAGGTGGTGAAAGTGGATCGGGACTGGGATTGTTGTTATGCAAGGAAATGATTGAAAGAAACTGTGGTAGTATTGAAGTGGAGAGCAAAGAAGGCATTGGAAGTACTTTTACTATCAAGTTTAATAAATTGTAATTTAATACTCAAGGGATTATGAAGTATAAAGTTTTAACACTTGTATTGAGTATAGTTAGCCAGATTGCCTTTGCGCAACTGATCACCACTACTCCTGTGTTTCCATCAGAAAATCAGAGTGTAGAAGTTATTTTTAATGCTGCAGAAGGTAATGGTGGTTTGGAAGGTTATACCGGAGATGTTTACGCTCACACTGGTGTAATAACGAACCTTAGCAGTGGTCCCTCCGATTGGAAGTATGTTAAGACTACCTGGGGAGAAAATACTCCTGAAACAAAACTTGAAAGAATAGGAACTAATCTTTATAAATTCACTACCGGCACTCTTTCAATCAGAGATTATTATGGTGTTCCTGCCGGAGAACAAATCCTCCAGTTAGCCTTTGTATTCAGAAGTGGAATTCAGGTAGGTGGCACTTATCTGGAAGGCAAAACAGCCTCAGGTGGTGATATCTTTGCAGAAGTATATCCCGAAGGCCATTATGTAACTATAACTCAACCTGCTGAATATGGTACTATAGTGCAACCCGATCAACAGCTAAGTATTGAAGCTTCTACTACCAGCGCTGATTCTCTGTTGCTTTATGTTGATGATTCACTCATAACATATACGCTAAATTCATCATTATCAACTGTAATAACAACAGCTCAGCAAGGAAAACACTATATTAAAGTTAAATCAGTATTTGGAACGGAAGTAGCTTATGATTCGGCTTATTATTTTATAAGAATAGATCCTGTTGCAGCACAAATGCCCGATGGTATTAAGGATGGCATTAACTATATTAATGACAGCACTGTGATTCTAGCACTTTATGTACCACAGAAACAGAATGTTTTTATACTGGGAGATTTTAATAACTGGGAATATTCAACTGAAGGGTTTATGAATAAGGATGTTGATAGTCCTTATTTCTGGAAACAAATAAATGGACTAATACCCGGTAAGGAATATGTGTATCAGTATAAAGTGGATGAAGAGATTTTAGTAGCTGATGCTTACGCAGATAAGCAGTTAGATCCCTGGAATGATAAATATATAAGCGACACGACCTATCCTAATCTCATTCAATATCCTTATGACAAAACAACAGGGTATGCATCAGTGCTTCAAACCGCACAAGTTCCATTCAACTGGAACGTAACTAACTTTAATCGTCCGGCTAAAACCGATTTAGTTATCTATGAATTGCTAATTCGTGATTTTGTGGCAACTCATGATTACAAGACACTAATGGATACACTTAATTATCTTAAGAATCTAGGTGTTAATGCAATAGAGCTTATGCCCGTTTATGAATTTGAAGGTAACTCAAGCTGGGGATATAATACTGCTTTTGAATTTGCACCTGACAAATACTATGGTACTAAAAATGACCTGAAAGAGTTCATTGATATCTGCCATCAACAAGGTTTTGCTGTAATACTTGATATTGTTTTAAACCATGTTTTTGGATCCTCCCCTTTTGCACGATTATATTGGGATGCTGAATTAAACAGACCTGCTGCTGATAATCCATGGTTAAATCCCATCCCTAAACATGATTTTAATGTTGGGTATGATTTTAATCATGAGAGTCAGGCTACAAAAGATCTGGTTAAACGGGTAGTGCAATATTGGCTGACAGATTACCATGTTGACGGGTACAGATTTGATCTATCAAAAGGATTTACACAGAAAAATACTCTGGGGAATACTACTGCCTGGGGATTGTATGACGCATCTCGAATAGCTATCTGGAAAAATATAGCAAATGAGATATGGGCAACTGATCACGATGCCTATATTATTCTTGAGCACTTTGCTGAAAATTCAGAGGAAAAAGAACTTGCCAACTATGGTATGATGCTTTGGGGAAATCTTAATAAGCAATACAGACAAATTGCGATGGGTAAGGCAGACAATAGTGACATTTCGAGTCTCTCATACAAAGCCAGAGGATGGACTAATCCAAATTTGGTTGGATATATGGAAAGTCATGATGAAGAGAGAATGATGTTTTCAGTTGAACAATCAGGCAACTTGAATAATCCTCAATATAATACTCGTGATATTGATACAGCTATAAACAGAGTAGCTGCTGCTGCTGCACTTTTCTATACTGTACCAGGACCTAAAATGCTATGGCAATTTGGAGAACTTGGTTATGATTACTCAATAGACTATAATGGCAGAACTGGGGAAAAGCCAATTAAATGGGATTACCTGAACGATTACAGAAGGAAATTCCTTTATAACATTACATCGGCACTCATCAAGCTAAAACAAGAAAATCCGGTATTTCATACCTCAAATTTCACATTTACATCTTTAGCTTCATCCCTAGTGAAAGGAATAAATCTTATTGGTAGTGAAATGTCAGTGACCGTAATTGGGAATTTTGATATAACCAATCAGAATGTATTACCCGGGTTTGACAAGACTGGAATGTGGTATGATTATTTTAGAGGTGATTCACTAAATGTGCAATCACTTACTGAAAGATTAACTTTGAGACCCGGAGAATTCAGATTATATACGTCAAAAAAATTAAACACTCCTGAAACAGGATTAGCACTTCCGGAACAATATTCATATAATAATGTAATACTTGGTAATGTATATCCCAATCCAACTTCAGGAAACATTGTAATTCCGATTAATCAGGTATCTACCGGTAAAATTACACTTGACTTATATAACTCATCAGGAGAGTTGGTAAAAACGCTTTACAAGGGTGATCTTACAGCAGGTGATCAGAGAATTATATTTACTATATCAGATTTTTCAACCGGATTATACTATATCAGGTTAATTTCGGCAGAACGCACAGAAACAGTGAAATTTATGCTTACTAAATAAGCTTCTTAAAAGTATTT
>JBLMZZ010000213.1:0-8278 GCA_050259095.1 Omnitrophica WOR_2 bacterium
GAGTTTAAGCCCTTAAAATCTCTTTTTTTACCTACTGGATATCAGTAGCTGAAAAATATTGAATTCTAAAGGGCTTAAAATAGTCAAAAATAGGTACTAAAAGTCAGAAAATCAGTTAATAGAAAGGGTTTGCAGTGCAATTGATAAGTGCTGCAGAAAAATTATTTGATTATTTTTTGTGTTATAATGCCATGAGCATCTAAAATTTGAATAAAATAGATTCCTTTTGGTAAAAGATTAAGGTCTTCAAATTTTACACTATTTTTCCCCTGAAACAGTTTTATACCTTTAAAAGATTTTAGTACTGTACCCTGAGTATTGATCAATCTGATTTCAGCTTCTGATTTAGACTTAAGGTTAAATTCAGCGGTTACATAATCACTAAATGGATTAGGATAGCATTTTATCTCATAGCTATAGTTTATTCGGTCAATATTACCAACTAACAGAGAATTGGCAAGGACAAAATCCGGAATTCCCCAACCTATTTCATCATTTGGATTAGAAGCTCTGCTACCACTCTGTTTAATAGCGTTATAAATTTCCATATTAGAGTAAGTGGGATTGGCCTGCCATAAGCACGCTGCAGCACCACAAAGAATAGGTGATGAAAATGAAGTACCACTCCCCCATGATATGCCTGATGGAACTACTGCAACAATTACACTACTCCCCTGTGCAGCAACATCCGGTTTAACTCTGCCATCAGCGGTTGGTCCAACAGAACTAAAATTTGCATATAAGCCTAATGAATCAACAGCACCAATAGTCAAAACACTATCTCCATCAGCTGGTGCTGATATATAATGCCATGGTTTATTGCCATCATTTCCTGCACTGCTAACTACTAATATTCCTTTTTGGGCAGCCATATCAGCAGCTATTGTTACTACTGCTGTGTTACCATCCATGTCTGCATATGTGTGACTATCAGCAGGATTATCAAATACTGTATACCCCAGCGAAGAGTTAATGAGGTCTGCTCCTATTGAATCAGCGTACTCAGCTGCATTTACCCAATAATATTCTTCCATCAAATATTCTGCACTCGCATCTTCTGATCTTAAGAGATAAAACGATGCATGAGGTGCAGTTCCTACAATAGCTCCTGGTAAATTTCCTCCCATAGTCGAGAGAACCATTGTGCCATGAAGACTCATTGTATTATTATAGACATTGTTACCCGGTTGAACAAAATCTTTGGTACCAAGAATGCGGTTCTTAGCATACAGACTATCAAATACATCTAGAGTATTGGCACTATTAAAACCAGCATCAATTACTGCAATTGTCATTCCCTCACCTGCATAACCCTGATTATGTAGTTGATCAACCTTGAGCATCTTTGCCTGATTACCAGATAATCCGTAATTATAGCTCATTACAGCCTTGGTATTGTTTTCGTCTTTGTGTAAATCAATTCTATGAAACTTCTCTTGCTGAAAGAAGCGCTTAAAGGGTTGATGGTTTGTTTTGCGATCCAATACTGAAGACTTATTAATGTCCCTTACATAAGGTAACGCCTTAATAGCCATAACATTCGACTCATTGCTAACATTTGCAATAGCAACATTCAACCACTTTGAAGTATATATAACTTCAGCACCAAGTTTCTTTAAATTCTGTAAATAAGCTGAACTAACGGGCAAATCAGTTTCATTAAGTGGAATGTGTTGAAGAAGCCTTCGTTCAACAGATCTTTCAGAGAGAAACTGACCCGGATTAGATATCGAGTATCCTGATTGTCCCTTATCGCTAAATTTAATTATATAGATATTACTTCTATCCTGAGCAGAAAGTGTAACAATAGAAAATAAAAGAGTAATAAGAGTAAATGTTTTTTTCATTCTTATTTGTTTGATTACTTGTAATTTAAACAATGGCATGAAACTATAAGTTTGCAAAAATGCAAATTTCATTACTTAGTTTAACATCCTTATCCAATTATTTTGAGGCATTGATAAATCTTGGCTTGTCATTCAAGTCAAGTATGAGCTTAATATTTTGATACTTATATTTCTCCAGTAAAGATATTAAATTATCTGATTCCGTTTCATTTATCTCCAACCAAAGACTTCCTGAGCTACTTAGATGCTCTTTTGCAAAATTTATTATACTTCTATAAAATATTAGAGGATCGTTATCACTAACAAATAGTGCAAGATGAGGTTCATGTTCAAGCACATTATTTTCCATTGTAAGAAGCTCAGAATCTTTAACATATGGTGGATTACTTACAATTAGGTCAAACTTTCCCCTTGTAATTTCATTATTAGTAATTCCTATATATGAGTGATCAAATTCAAGGATATCTAACTCATGAAAACTAATCATTTGATGATGAATTTCGGCATTTTGTTGAGCTATTGCGAGTGCCTTTGTCGAAATATCAACAGCTGATACCTCCGCTTTAGGCAAAAGGTAAGCTAAAGAAATTGCTATAGCTCCACTCCCCGTTCCTATATCAAGTACCTTAATATGGGTATTTTTTTTAACATTCTCTGAAATTAATTTGACCATTAGCTCTGTCTCAGGCCTCGGAATTAATACGTCAGGCGACACTATAAATTCCATATCATTAAACCAGACTTTACCTAATACATATTGAACCGGCTTGTATTTAAGTAAATCTGGAATGCTATTGCGAACTTGATCAACAAATTCATTATCAACATTATTTTGATTAAAAAGTAACCAATCGGATGAAGACCAGTCAAGTAATCCCCTGAAAAGATAACGCTGAATGGCTCTTGCTTCCCTCTCATCATAGATAGTCTGCAATTTATTTATTACCTCTGAAGCAAGCTGTGAATAAGTCATATTATCGTTAATTTTGCAGTTTTACAAAGTTACTGGTTCTCTAAATGCCAGTTTATATTTATTTTCTGATCTAATGCTGACAAATTTCAGGATTAATTAGATTTTCAAAGAGATACCTAATGAGTTTTGCAATTGAAGTATCACAATTAAATGGAAGAGTCTTCTTCAATCTTACTAGTAGTAGTAATTTGTGTGGTTTTGTAAGATTATTGGATGGTACACTTCTACCTGCAATCAAGACATCAAAGTGGTATGTTAATTTAAAAGAACACGATGGGGAATCTTTGCTAGGAAGAATTTCCGATGACCAGTTAATTGTTGCAATTGCCTTCTATTTAAATGATTATACATCTTCCAAAGATCTGATGATAAGGTGGTTTCAAGATAGTGGTCTTAATTTTAATGATTCAAAGAAGCTCTCTGACATTGTTTATTCAGCATGTTTAAGTAAAGATGGGCTGTTACCTGATTTAGATTTACCGAAACTAACAGATGATAAACCTTTAGAATTGAGCTTCTTTATTCAATTACTTAAAGAAAATCAGGCTCTATACTTTTCATTTGAACAATTGCCGGTGCCAATCAACAACGATGTTTACAATTTATCGCAAACGCCTGAAACTCATTTTATAATTGAAGATCATAACTGCATTATTACAGGTTTTTCAGTCAACTATACTTCTTTCGTTGAAATATTATCGGGCTATTCCTCTCATTTACTGAATACTTTATGTAATTTAATCCCAATTGAAGAACGTGACACTTTGTCGGTCTTCCGTTTATTCAGTTCCTATCGTGATGAGATTAACCCATTGCTGCTGAATGTTTTCAATTCAATAGAGTATTTTGGCATAAACGGAAAGGGCAAACTCATTAAGTTTGACAATTCTTCCAATCTGAATGATAAACTTGAATTTATACCTCTTTATATTAAAATGATAAAATAACAAAGCAATAAATCTCATGCAATCAAATTGTCCCTTTTGTAATCCATCTATTGTTGAAACTGCATTTGCTAATGGATCAGGCTTTTATGCTTTGTATAATCATGCACCGGTAGTTCCGGGACACAGTCTTATCATTCCTTATAAGCACGTAACAAGCATCTTTTCTTTAAACGATAAAGAATTTAACGACCTTTTTCTATTTTGTCGTAAAGTAATTTCATTCCTCAATATTTATTATAGCACAAATGAATTTGACATGTCACTGCAGGAAGGTTTTAATGCGGGTCAGAGTGTTGAACACCTTCATATACATATAATACCTCGAAGAGCCAATGATCTTTCTATGGGACAGGAATGGTTCCATAAACTCAATGAGGAAAAAATCGGTTCACTAGATTCCAAAAATTTCCTCTCAAGCGAAGAACTTAATGCAATCTCTACAAAGCTTAGAGAAGCCTGGAATAAAAGGTAATCAGTATCTTATAGTAATATCTACCTTTTGGTTTCATTTTATTAATGATTTTTATAGTATTCAATAGAATACCTTTAACGATCCAGTGTAGATTCATTGAAGATCCATTAAGGAACACTTAAGGTCACCTTCGACTCAGGAAGGTAGCAGCTATATGCATCGTTTGACTACGGAATATACCTGAGTGAGAGCGGGAATATTGTTGCTACGGAGGTGTATCAAAGGTGAACTTAATGAATCCTTTATGAATCTTAAAGTATATTCATTAAAAGAGACCTAAATCACTATTTATCGGTGTAAGGGATAATGAAAAATGTGAGGATCGAATTTCAATGAAGTCAATATAAAGTGCTCTATTGAGCACGACTTCAAATCATTAACCTATAATCAGTACTCTGTTGATTAAATAAAGAAAAGAGCAACACCAGTAACTGCAAATACAGCACCAATTATCTCAATCCATGTAACTTTTTCTTTCATAATTAAGACAGAAGGTGCAATAATAAGAACAGGGACAATAGACATTATAGTAGAAGCGACGCCTGAGGTTGTATATTTAACTGCGAGCAAAGAAAAAGAAACACCAAGAAAGGGACCGAAAAAAGCGCCTACACTTAGCCTTTTCATTGCTGACACATTTAATATTGCAGCTTTTACCCTTGGCCAGAAACCCACATAAGTAATGACTATAACAAAGCCAATTAAGCCTGTTATAATGCGTATTTGAGTTGCGGCAAACGGATCATAATCTTGTATGCCAAAGCTGCTTAAAACGAGTCCTATGCCCTGTCCGGCAGCACCTCCTAAAGCCAACATTATCCCTTTTACCGGGTATTTAAAATGCAAACTATTTTTTCCATTACCATCCGGATCTTTCCCTTTTCGTGCAAGAATCGCTATACTTATTCCCAGAAAGGTCAACACCATTCCAAAGATATTCTTTGCACTCATAGTTTCACCCATGATCAACCATCCTGCAATAGCAGCAATGGGAGGTGCCAATGACATAATAAGCATTGATATACGAGCGCCTATAACAACATATGCCTGAAATAGAAACAAATCGCCAAGTACAAAGCCAATTAATCCAGAAATAGACAGCCAAATCCAATTATGAGCACTTGCCCCTCCGGGTAGTATTTCGCCTCTCATTATTAAGCTGAAGATGCCGAGATAAACAAAAGCAATGGTTAGTCGGATGATATTAACTGAAAGAGAACCAACCTTTTTACCCGCCGATTCAAAAGCAAGGGCAGTAACCGTCCAAAACACAGCAGTGGCAAGAGCCGCGGATTCTCCGATATAGTTTGAGAGCATGAGAATATTTTAGGCAGCAAATGTAAGCTTTTACTTTTCAGGTATTTATTTTATATATATTTTTGTTTTAACCTACTTCTAGCCACACATCATGAAATTGAATCTAGTTCTGCTTTTACTATCAACATTAGTATTTGCATCATGCAAAAAGGATAAAGATTTGGAAAAAATCTATCCTTCAGCATCCTTTAATTTTACACTTTCACAAGATCATGCGCCAGCAACAGTATATTTTGAGAACTTATCTCTCAATGCAACCAGTTATAATTGGGATTTTGGGAATGGTAGGACTTCATCGTTATTTGAACCACAAATAACATATAATAATCCTGGTACCTATAATGTAACTCTAACTGCATACAACAGAGATGGGAAAGATACTTTTTCACAAGCTGTTGAAGTAATTTACAAGCCATCACCAACATCATTAAGGATAGATGGTCTTCAAATTACCAGTATGTCATTAGCAGGTTGGGATACACTTAGTGGACCTGATGTTTATTTTAAAATGTGGCTTGGCAATAATATGGTAATAGATAATACTGATGATAGGGTAACTGATGTAACAGAATCATTAATGAATCAGCTTAACTGGACATGTTCACAAGATTTAGCAATCGGAAGTCCTGTTACAGTATGCATTTATGATTATGATGAATCAGATAGTGATGATCTGATTTCGACAATGTATTTTAGCTTTAATAATTATACTTCGTACCCTTTAGTTCTTACTAAAACAGAAAATGGGTTAACTATAAACTTGTATGTTACATGGTTTTTTTAAAGTATCATCCTGAAAAATAAAAAAGGCGCTTATCAATTAAATTTACCACGAAATTATTGTATTATTGAATGGGAGATTGGTCATGAATAACCAAATAAACCTTATGTTTGAATAAGCGAAAAATTTGCACAATTATCAAAATAAGAATATATAATCCTCTGTGACAATGTTGTTTGAAGATACTTACAAGACTATTGAAGCGCCATCACAGGGTTTATATAAAGAGAAAGGGAGTAAATTTTTGGCTTTTGCTTTTCCAGTTACTAATGAATTAGAAATAAAAGCACAAATTGAGTCACTTCGACGCGAATACTACGACGCAAGGCATCATTGTTTTGCCTATATCATTGGATTCGACAAATCGGCCTGGAGAATTAATGATGATGGTGAGCCCTCCGGTACTGCCGGAAAGCCTATATATGGTCAGCTACAATCACATGATCTTACCAATGTTTTGGTAGTTGTAGTGCGATATTTCGGTGGTATAAAACTCGGAGTTAGTGGATTAATCAATGCCTATAAGCTGGCAGCAAAGGATGCAATTGAAAATGCAATTATTGTTGAACGCACTATAAATGAGTTATACAAGCTTGAATTTCCTTATGAATTGATGAATGAAGCTATGAAGCTGGTGAAAGAGTATGACCTTCAGATAGTTGAAATGAATGTTGATAACACTGCAGTGATTATTTACAAAATAAGACGTAATGATGCTGAAAAAGTCATCAGGAGATGCAAGGCCTTATATAGATTTGACGTGATATATTTATCAACTGAATAATTTCTGATTATCAAAGAATATAAAGCATAAGCCCTTTTTAGCATTACTGATTTTTTTTTGATAAAGCAATAGCAAAATCATTTTTTTTTACACTTTTTTTAAGAGAATTTTGTTGAAAAGAAATTTTGAGGGGAATACATCATTTTTTCATTGACAAAAAACTGTTGATAATTTTTTGAGGAACTATTCCAATTTTATTTTTTAGTTACTATAATTATTTTAAAATTCAGAATGAGAGAAGTTTATCAAGAAGTTTGGGATAATTGTCTGAAGATTATCAAGGACAATATCAATTACCAAAGCTACAAAACATGGTTTTCGCCAATCAAACCAATCAAACTTCAGGACAACATTCTTACTATTCAGGTTCCAAGTCATTTCTTTTATGAGTGGTTGGAAGAGCACTACATCCCATTACTGAAAAAAACTATAAAACACGAGTTAGGTCCTGCAGGTAGATTAGAGTACAGTATTATTATGGAAAATGCGGTTGATTCTCAAGGTCCTTATACAATTAAGGTTCCTACAAGTAACCGTAACTCTCTTACCAATCCTTCTGTTCAAATGCCAATTGACATTAACAAAGGGTCGGCAAAGGAGATTCCTAATCCATTTGTAATACCGGGGCTAAGAAAGATCCAGGTTCATTCACAATTAAATGAAGCGTATTCTTTTGAAAACTTCATCGAAGGTGATTGCAATCGATTAGCACGTTCTGCCGGTTATGCCGTAGCTACAAATCCGGGCAAAACTGCCTTTAATCCATTATTCCTTTATAGCGCTAATGGATTAGGTAAAACACACCTTGCTCATGCAATTGGCATTCAAGTAAAAACAAACTTCCCTGATAAAACAGTACTTTATGTAACAGCTGAGCAGTTTATTCAGCAGTTTGTTCAGGCTAACATCAATAAAACCCAAAATGATTTCGTTCATTTTTATCAAATGATTGATGTCCTGTTAATTGATGATATCCAGTTCCTTTCAACCAAAGAGAAAACTCAGGATGTGTTCTTCCATATTTTTAACCATCTTCATCAAAACGGTAATCAATTAGTGATTACTTGCGATAAAGCTCCGGTTGAACTCAAAGGTATGGAACCACGCTTGTTATCAAGATTTAAATGGGGACTGGCTGCTGATTTACAGATGCCTGA
>JBLMZZ010000214.1:0-37035 GCA_050259095.1 Omnitrophica WOR_2 bacterium
TCATTGCCGAATGATTCAACTGGCTGTTCTTCTTCGATTTCTGTATTAGATTTTTTATTCTCTCCTATTGACCCAGTCATAAGATGACTGATGTTTATCCCTGTAAGGGAAGGAAGCGGTACAGAAGATGCTGATTGTTTTGGCTTTGGTGAAGACGTCTCTATAGGATTCTGTTCAGATTTTTTCTCAGTCTTTTCAATTGGTTCTTTTAGACTGGGAGGTGTATCCGTTAAGGTTGCTTTATTAGTTGAAGGATTTGTTTCAGTAGATTTAGCCGGGGATTGACTTTCTTTACTTTTACTATTGTCTTTTACCGGCGCAACCGGGGGAGTGGGAAACTTATCGGTAATATTACCTGATAATTTGCATAATTGCATTAAAGCAATCTCAACATGCAACTTCTTATTATTACTGGTTTTATAATTAATATCACACTCATTTGTTATTTCCAGAGCTTGAAGTAAAAACTGCAGACCTGATTTCTGTGATTGTTTGTAATATTCATTTTTAACGCTATTGCTCGTTTCAAGCAATTGAAGTGTTATAGTATCCTTGCTTACTAACAAATTACGAAGATGCTGTCCTAAACCGGTTATAAAATGTTGTCCTTCGAAACCATTCTCAATAATCTCATTAATTGTAAGCAGTGTATTACTGATATCTCCGTTTAAGACATAATCAGTGATCTTGAAATAGTATTCATAATCAAGTACATTGAGGTTTTCAATCACTTGCTTATAAGTGAGATTATTGCCTGAATAACTCACCAATTGATCAAACATAGAAAGGGCATCACGTAAACCGCCATCAGCTTTCTGTGCAATGATATGAAGTGCTTCGGGTTCTGCAACTATATGTTCACTATCGGCTACAAACTGTAAATGTTGTGCAATATCATCAACACTAATCCTTCTGAAATCGAATATCTGGCAACGTGAAAGGATAGTAGGCAGTATCTTATGTTTTTCAGTAGTAGCCAGAATAAATTTAGCATATGAAGGAGGTTCCTCAAGCGTCTTCAAAAAAGCATTAAAGGCTGATTGTGAAAGCATGTGAACTTCATCGACTATATACACTTTATAACCATGTTGAGGAGGTATACGAACCTGATCAACCAAATTTCTTATGTCTTCAACGGTATTGTTTGAAGCTGCATCAAGTTCAAAAATATTGAAAGAAGTTGACTTGTTGAATGACACGCATGATGGGCATACATTACATGCTTCACCATCATCAGAGATATTTGAACAGTTTATTGTTTTAGCCAATATCCTGGCACAGGTAGTTTTACCAACACCACGAGGTCCGGTAAAAAGAAATGCCTGCGCTATCTGCTGATTCCTTATGGCATTCTTAAGTGTATTGGTTATTGCTGATTGTCCTACTACTGTAGCAAAAGTTGCCGGCCTGTATTTACGTGCCGAAACAATGAAATTATCCATTAGTTACTCCGGTTTTTGGCTGTCAAACTTACGTGTTTTTTTCTGAACCTGCTTATCTTTCTATCATTTCAACTGCAATTAGCCGGTCGTATCTGTAACCCTGTTCCCTGTTATAAACAAGAATTGTGTATGAATTGCCTGTCTCTGAATGATTGCCTTCAGCCTGACTGAAATCAGGAACCCCGGTCTTATCATCAACAAAGGCATACAGGTAATTATAATAACCTTGTTTAAGCAGAACTCGTGCTTCATAACCCTGTCTTGCAAAATTATAGCTCATTCTTCCTTTTTCAGGTGTAATTGATTGATCAAATTTCCAGTCATTAAATCCACCTGTCACAAACATAGTGCCTGCAGGGAAAGGAATTTCAAAAGGTATAAAAAAATTAACCCAGGCATATTCACCTTCATCGGCAACTTCATTAGCATCGTCGGTCTTAATGTAGAATTTTCCATTTATATCTTCTTCAGTAATGTATGGTTTGAAAGTACGTCGAACATCATGAAGGAGATCTACTATATAGCGGTTGTTTCTAATTTCAACCGACTGCACCCTTTCATTTGAAGATCTAAGACTTTTAATATCGAAATATCTAAATTCATTACCCCCTTCAAATGAAAGTGTGCCATCCGTATATTGATAGTCGATTTCACCATCACGCAACATAAGAGGTTTGACATCCAATTTTGCATTATCCCATCTAAAATTTTGAAGTATCACTACTTTAAGATCCTGATAAGGTTGATCAATGGTGTATGTTGGATTGAAAATTGAGAAAGCAACTTCCTGATGAGTAAATCTTTGATTGATATCAATTGCCTGTCTAACAATTCCTTTTACTGTAACTTGTTTGTCAACAACAAAGATTTTTCGGGTGAAAACAGGATTATCGGGTTCGCCATCAGGGTATACCTTCAGAATGTAGTTGCCTGGAATTTTAAAACTGATATTGGAATTAGGAATTTGGAGAGTGTAGTGAGTATAAGGTTGTAAAGTATTAAAAGAAGATTTGTAATCACGAATGTAGTCATCCGTATAGCCCATAAGATATTCATTTGCCCAAAGATCAGTGGGAGTCCAGTCCGCATTACAATGTATAAATGTGTATTGCCATGATTTATAACCTGCATCAAGATCATCAAAGGATAGTGTTAATTGTTCTCCTGAATTGAAGTTTAAAACAGGCGGAGTTAGTTCAGCCCCTGTACGATATAAAAGGATGGTATGAATTGAGGGGCTGAAGATTTTATCTTCCAGTTTCTGAGCATTCGATGCAGATGAAATGAGCAAAATAAAAACTGCTAAAATCACAACTGCGGGGAATTTATTATTTTTCATTGTTATTTTATGAACATTAAGAATAATAGACTGTTCTTGCAAAAAGATTTTTACAAAGATAAAATTTGTAGCCATAATGAATACATTTAGACTTCGACATAATTTTCTAAAATCATTATGGATTAGTCAGTCTAAATTCATTACTTTTGCTGCGCTTTAAAAATACGAAGGTCTGATATATAAAAATTATGCCTAAGACAATTAAAATTACCAAAGGTTTAAATATCAAGCTTACAGGATCTGCAGAAAAGACTTTATCTGTAGTTAAGCCTGAAACATTTGCTGTAAAACCTACTGATTTCATTGGCGTCTTTCCAAGAATGCTTGTAAAAGAAGGGGACACCGTTAAGGCTGGAACTCCTTTGTTTGTCGACAAATATCGCGACAATATTATTTTTACTTCACCACATAGTGGTACAGTACTTGAAATAAAGCGAGGAGACAAACGAGCACTACTTGAGATAAGATTACAAACCGACAAGGAAAATGATCAGATTGATTTTGAACCTGCTGATCCTTTTACAACATCGCGCGAACTTATAATTGAAAAATTGCTTACCAGTGGATTATGGACTCTAATAAAACAGAGACCATATAACGTAATAGCTAATCCATTACACCTGCCAAAGTCAATTTTTGTATCTGCAATCGATACAGCACCATTGGCACCCGATATGGATTATTTGATTAAAGGTAAAGGTGATTATTTTCAAATGGGTTTAGATGTATTAAAAGGTCTTACCGACGGAACTGTTTATTTAAACATTGGAGAAGAAACAAAAGCACCTGAATTTTTAAATGCAAAGAATGTTGAGATAACAGTCTTTAAGGGACCACATCCAGCAGGTAATCCTGGTATTCAAATTCACCATCTTGATCCTATTAATAAGGGAGATATTGTTTGGGTAGTTAAAGCTCAGGATGTTGCAGATATAGGATATTTATTTAAAAATGGGGTTATTGATCCTGAAGTCATTGTTGCACTAGTTGGTTCGGAAGTTTTAAATCCCCGATACTTTAAGACTATTCGTGGCGGTTGTATAAAGAAAATGGTTGAATCAAACGTTACAAATCGTGATCTCAGGTATATTTCAGGTAATGTGTTAACCGGTACAGCTATAAGGCCTGATAATTATCTTGGGTTTTCAGATACAATGGTAACAGTCATTCCTGAAGGTAATCATTATGAATTTTTGGGTTGGGCAAAACTTGGTGTCAATAAATTTAGTACATCACATTCTTTTCCGTCATTCTTAATGCCTGGCAAGAAATATAAGCTCGATACTAATCTTCATGGTGGTGAACGGGCCTATGTAATGACCGGTAAATTTGAACAGGTATTTCCAATGGATATTCTTCCTCTTCAACTCATTAAGTCAATTTTATATGAAGATATTGACCTTATGGAGAGCCTGGGTATTTATGAAGTAGAACCTGAAGATTTTGCATTGGTAGAATTTGTTGATACTTCAAAGACAAACATCCAGGCTCTTGTTAGAAAAGGTCTTGAGATTATGCGGAAGGAAATGAGTTAATACAATTAATATATAAGTAGTTTACAAATGGGATCACTCAGAAGATTTCTTGATAAAATTAAACCACAGTTTCAGAAAGGAGGGAAGTATGAGAAACTTCAATCCACTTTCGATGCTTTCGAAACC
Organism: Omnitrophica WOR_2 bacterium; assembly: GCA_050259095.1. Lineage (GTDB taxonomy): Bacteria > Bacteroidota > Bacteroidia > Bacteroidales > Lentimicrobiaceae > Lentimicrobium. The sequence continues at coordinate 4,443 of JBLMZZ010000214.1, forward strand.
TTTCTCTTTGTACCTGCCCATACAACCTATACTGGCAGTCACATAAGAGACAGTATCGACATGAAAAGGACCATGAGTGTGGTAGTCCTTGCCTTAATTCCAACCCTGTTATTCGGGATATGGAATGTAGGACATCAGCATTTTCTTTCACAGGCTGTTGATGCAGACTTTTGGACTAAAGTTGCATTTGGAGCATGGAAAGTTGTACCAATCATTATTGTATCATACGTTGTAGGACTGGGCATTGAATTCGCTTTTGCACAATACCGTCATCATGAAGTAAATGAAGGTTTCCTGGTAACCGGAATTTTGATTCCACTGGTATTACCTCCCGATATTCCTTTATGGATGGTAGCTGTAGCAACTGCCTTTTGCGTAGTCATTGGAAAAGAAGTTTTTGGTGGAACAGGGATGAATATTCTTAACCCTGCACTTACAGCCCGTGCTTTTCTGTTTTTTGCTTACCCTGCTTTTATGTCAGGTGAAAAGGTTTGGATTGCTGAAAAAGCTGATACCTTTTCAGGGGCAACTCCACTGTCTGAGGCTGCACTAGGAACAAGTGGAGGGTCTGTTCATTTTTCACACTCCTTCTCCGATATGTTTTTTGGAAATATACCGGGCTCAATTGGTGAAACTTCAACAATTGCGATATTAATAGGAGCTGCCATTTTACTCATTACAGGAATAGGTAGCTGGCGTATCATGTTTGCAACAGTTGCAGGTGCTTCATTTATGGGAATTTTATGCAACATAATAGGACTTAATTCTTATATGCAAGTGCCATTTTATTATCATCTGGTAATGGGTGGTTTTGCATTTGGAACCGTATATATGGCAACTGATCCTGTTACTGCAGCACAGACTAATATTGGAAAATTGTGGTATGGTTTCTTCATTGGAGTGATGGTTATACTCATTAGAGTATTTAATCCTGCATATCCTGAAGGCATGATGCTTGCAATACTCTTGCTTAATGTATTTGCTCCGTTGATTGACCATTTTGTAGTTGCATCAAATATTAAACGCAGGCTTAAGCGCTCAGTGAGGAAACCTGTGTTACAGGCTAAACTAAGAGCTGTATAAAATTTGCCTCACTAATTAAAAAGAAAAAAGATGTTTAGTAATAGTTATATTTTCAAATATTCAGCTGTGATGGTAATACTGGTAGCAGCTGTTCTGGCAGGGGCTGCTATTTTACTACAACCGGCTCAGGATAGAAATATCAAGGTTGAAAAAATACAAGACATGCTTCAGTCAGCAAAGATTACATCAACACCCGATGATGCAGAAGCCTTGTATGACAAGCATATTATAAAAGAGATTGTAATTAATGAAAGTGGCGAAGAACTTGCCGTGTATTCTAATGGTAAGTTTGAAAAAGGTGACAAAAGGGCATTTGACATCAACCTTAAAAATGAGTTAAAGCTTAAAGCTGATGCATTAGCCGGAAAGTCTGTCGATAAACCTGTATTCCCACTGTTTGTTTGTGTGAAAGATAAAGACACATTGTTTATCATACCTATGCAAGGGAATGGATTATGGGGCCCGGTATGGGGTAACATAAGTTTGAAAAATGATTTTTCAACAGTTGAAGGTGTTACTTTTGGACATAAAGGAGAAACGCCGGGTCTTGGAGCCGAAATTTCTACACCAATATTTGAAGATCAATTCCCCGGTAAGAAAATACTTGACGACAAAGGAGAATTTACTTCTATCAAAGTTGTAAAAGGTGGTGTTAAGAACTCAACCATAGACCCTATACATGGAGTTGACGCCATTTCAGGTGGCACTATCACCAGTATGGGTGTTAATGCTATGATTGCTAATAACCTGTCAAACTATACTGCTTACATTAAAAATCACAGGAAATGAAAGTTGAAAAAGTAAGAGAACCGATATTTTCGGCCAGCAACCGTAAGTTGTTGACTGCACCTCTAAATAAAGATAATCCAATAACTGTACAGGTGCTGGGAATTTGCTCAGCTTTAGCTGTAACAGTTAAGATGGAACCCGCTTTTGTAATGGCAGTTTCAGTAACTGTGGTAACAGCATTCTCTAACCTTGTTATCTCTAGTCTTCGAAACACCATACCTCCAAGAATCAGGATCATCGTGCAACTTGTTGTTATAGCTGCACTTGTTATACTTGTAGACCAGATTTTAAAAGCTTATGTGTATGATGTTAGTAAACAACTCTCAGTCTTTGTAGGCTTGATTATTACTAACTGTATCGTAATGGGTCGTCTTGAAGCATATGCTATGGCTAATAAACCCTGGCCGTCATTCCTTGATGGTATAGGAAATGGTGTTGGGTATGGTATGATATTAATTATAGTATCATTCTTTAGAGAACTCTTGGGTTCAGGAACATTATTTGGAATCAAGATCGTGCCGAATTCTTTTTATTCTGCCGGTTATGTTAATAATGGGTTTCTGATTCTGCCTCCAATGGCACTAATACTTGTGGGAATCATCATTTGGTTCCAGAGATCAAGGAATGCTGACCTTATTGATAAATCCTGATAGTTTGAAGTTATGGTACATCTCCTGAATATTTTTATAAAGTCGATCTTTATCGACAATATGATCTTCGCATTCTTCCTTGGTATGTGTTCATACCTTGCTGTATCGAAGACCGTTAAGACCTCTATGGGTCTTGGAATTGCTGTTATTTTTGTACTGGGAGTTACTATTCCGGTAAATTACCTGATTGATAATTATCTTTTGAAAAAAGGTGCGTTAATGTGGTTGGGTGATGAATTTGCAACAGTTGACCTCAGTTTCTTAAGCTTTATCATGTTTATAGCTGTTATAGCTGCTATAGTTCAGCTTGTTGAGATGATAGTTGAGAAATTTAGCCCCGGTCTCTATAATACATTAGGAATCTTCCTTCCATTGATTGCTGTAAATTGCGCTATCATGGGTGGTGCGCTTTTTATGCAGGAAAGAGACTATGAAACATTAGGTGAAGCTACTGTATTTGGTATTGGCAGTGGAGTTGGATGGTGGCTTGCAATTATTACTATTGCTGCAATTAGGGAAAAGATCAGGTATTCGAATGTGCCTGCACCCTTGCGGGGATTAGGTATTACATTTATTTTAACTGGTTTAATGGCCATAGCTTTTATGAGCTTCATGGGTATTAAACTGTAATCTATCATGTCTTTAGCGTAAAAGAAAGTAAATTAACATGGGAACGGGAACAATAATTCTTATAAGTATTGTCGTCTTTCTGGTAATAATCCTCCTAATGGTGGCTGTTTTGTTGTATGTACGTGCAAAGCTGACTCCTCCGGGAAATGTGAAGATTACCATAAATAATGAAAAGGAACTTGAAGTACAGCCTGGAAGCAGCTTACTAAGTACTCTGGCAAATGAAAAGATCTATCTTCCATCAGCTTGCGGAGGAGGTGGAACTTGCGCAATGTGCAGATGTCAGGTGTATGAAGGAGCCGGCGAAATACTGCCAACCGAACAGGTGTATTTTACAAGGAAAGAACAACAAAACCATTGGAGACTTGGATGCCAGGTTAAGGTTAGAGGTGATCTTAAAATTGGAGTGCCTAAAGAGGTATTCGGGATTAAAAAGTGGGAATGTGAAGTTATCAGTAATAAAAATGTTGCAACCTTTATCAAAGAGTTTGTCGTTAAACTTCCTGAAGGTGAGACGCTTGATTTTGAATCAGGAGGTTATATACAAATTGATGTGCCCCCCGTTGAAGTTGATTATAAGGATATGATCATTGAAGAAAAATATCGCACAGATTGGGATAAGCTAAAATTGTGGGATCTGAAAATGAAAAATCCTGAAGCAATCTTCAGAGCCTATTCAATGGCTAATCACCCCGCTGAAGGCAATATTATCATGCTAAATATACGTATTGCTACACCACCATGGGATAGAGCAAAGAACCAGTTTATGAATGTAAATCCCGGTATTTGTTCGTCGTATATCTTCTCCAGGAAACCCGGTGATAAAGTTATGGTATCAGGACCTTATGGTGAATTCCATATAAAACCAACTAAAAAAGAAATGATCTATATAGGTGGTGGTGCTGGTATGGCTCCTCTGCGTTCTCATATATTCCATTTATTCCAAACAGAAAAAACTGACCGTAAAGTTTCATATTGGTATGGTGCAAGGTCAATGAGAGAAGTCTTTTATGAAAAGGATTTCAGAGATATAGAAAAAGAATTTCCTAACTTCAAGTTTAATATAGCTCTTTCGGAACCGCTTCCTGAAGATAACTGGAATGGTTATGTAGGTTTTATTCATCAGGTTGTCCTTGATAATTATCTAAGTAAGCATGTTGAACCTGAAGAAATAGAGTATTATTTATGCGGTCCCCCAATGATGAATTCTGCTGTATTTAAAATGCTGGATAACCTCGGTGTACCAAAAGAAAATATCGCTTATGACGATTTTGGTGGTTAAAAAGTAACTGCTAAATTACAATACTATTCATTGAATAAGCCAATATTGGCATTATCAATATGATATAGAAGTTTTTAGAAAATAAGATGCTCAGGAATATTACAGAGCATCTTATTTTCATTTTATGATTAGTTTAGCATGATGGTAAATGTGTCTTTATGAAAAGTATTTTATTAAAAGTAACATACATCCTTGCTGCTCTGATGATGGGGCCACTTTCAGGATGTAATAGGCTGGCAAAAGAACCGGTTAGAATAACAGGTGAAGCGCAGGGTACGTATTATGCAATCACTTACTTTGATGAGAAAGAACGTAATTTCCAACCTCAATTGGATAGTTTATTTGCTGACTTTGATCAATCAGCTTCTGTTTATGCCAAAGAGTCGATTATTTCAAGATTTAACAGAAATGATAGTACTGTAGTGGCCGACAGCATTTTTGATGTCATCTTTAAAAAATCAATGGAAGTATCAGAGAGCACTAATGGAGCGTTTGATATCACAGTGATGCCACTGGTAAATGTATGGGGTTTCGGTTTTACCGAAAGAAGTAAAGTTGATTCTGCTATGGTAGATAGCTTGTTACCACTTGTTGGGTATAAGAAAATTAAGCTTATCAATGGAAAGCTACAGAAAGAAAACAAGGGGATAATGATTGACTTTAATGCCATTGCACAAGGTTTTACATGCGATGTTATAGGTAAATTCTTTGAGAAAAGAGGTATATATAATTATCTGGTTGATGTAGGAGGTGAAGTATTAGCTAAAGGAAATAAGCCTGATGGAAGTAAATGGAATGTGGCCATTGAAAAACCTTCACCTGATGCAATGAGTGCAAGAGAGATACAAATTACTGTTCCATTAAAAAATAAAGCACTGGCTACCAGTGGAAGTTATAGGGCCTATTTTACGGAGAATGGACAGAAATACTCTCACACTATTGATCCAAAGACCGGGTTTCCGGTTCATCATAATGTTTTGAGTGTATCGGTATTGGCAGATGATTGCATAACTGCAGATGCATATGCTACTGCATTTATGGTTATAGGACTTGAAAAGACTAAGGAATTCCTTGTTAAGAGGAAAGACTTAAAAGCTTATATCATTTATGATGAAAACGGAAAATTAAGAACTTGGTCGAGTGAAGGATTTTTATAACCTTTCGTCAACTAGTTCTTTTTTCAATAAGCCTTTAATGTCATAAATGACAGTATTACCATTGCCTAGTGATTTGAAATCAATTTTAAGAAATTCATTATGGGCAACAGCTAATACAATTGCATCATATCCTGCACCAAGCTTAGATTTTAGTTCAACACCATATTCGTGTTCTACATCCAAAGCATCAGCCCATGGGTCATAAACATCAACCTGGCAGGAATATTCTTTAAATTCATTTATCACATCAATAACCCTTGAATTCCTGATATCGGGACAGTTTTCTTTAAATGTAATACCAAGAACAAGTACTTTACTACCTGCAATGGTATGACCTCTTTGAATCATTTTCTTAATAACACGGTTGGCTACATAAAATCCCATATTATCATTTAACCTTCTACCGGCAAGAATAATCTCAGGATTGTAACCAAGTTCCTGCGCTTTATGAGTAAGATAATAAGGATCAACACCTATGCAATGACCACCAACAAGTCCTGGAAAGAATTTAAGGAAATTCCATTTAGTCCCTGCTGCTTCAAGTACTTCCTGGGTATCAATACCCATTTTATTGAAGATAAGTGATAACTCATTAACAAAAGCTATATTGATATCACGTTGAGAATTTTCAATAACCTTAGCAGCTTCTGCTACCCTTATACTCGATGCTTTAAATGTGCCGGCAGTAATTATGCTTTTATAAAGATCATTTACTTTGTCGGCAACTTCAGGAGTTGAACCAGATGTAACCTTTAATATTTTGGTAACAGTGTGTACTTTATCGCCTGGATTTATACGTTCAGGAGAATAGCCGCAATAAAAGTCTTCATTAAATTTCAGACCAGAAAATTTTTCCATTACAGGAACACAATCTTCTTCAGTAGCACCAGGGTAAACTGTAGATTCATAAATTACGATATCACCTTTTTTAAGAACCTTACCTACAGTCTCCGATGCTTTAATTAAAGGAGTTAGATCGGGTCTTTTATGATGATCAATAGGAGTAGGAACTGTTATAATATAATAATTGCAATTGCGTGTATCCTCAATATTTGTTGTGTATTTGAGGTTTACAGCTTCTTTTAAATCTTTATCAGATGTTTCAAGAGTCCTATCGTGTCCTTTCATTAACTCATCAATTCTTCTTTGATTGACATCGAAACCAGTAACGTGATATTTCTTTCCAAATTCAACAGCCAGAGGTAGTCCGACATATCCTAAGCCAATGATGCAGATATTAATAGGATCATTCATTATTAGAGAGTTTTAAATTAATACAGAAAAGCAGTGAAATATTTTTTAACTAAAAAGTGAGTTCAAAGTACACATATAAACCAATATTGCCGGTCAGTGTTTCAATAAAATCACACTGACTTTAAATAAGGATGATAATCTCCTTTAATACCAATATTCTCAGCATTTCTAATAGAGTGTGCCAGTTTAATACTTGGCAGAGCTTCATGAATTCCAAAGCCATTACCTGCAAGGATATGACGGTATGAAATAGTATGAAGATCAGTAAAACCTTCACTAAATTCAAATTCTTTACCTTCAATGGATATTGATCTGAAAGTCCTTTTTCCTGCAACAACAGCCACTTCGGGAAGATAGGTTTCATTTATGCTCAAAAACCAACGCACTCTTGCTTTCTTTAACTGCAAAAAGCCTGCAGCCATATCTGGATTTGTAACATGCACAACACTTTTTTGAACATCACCGAATATCCATATCAGCATATCGAAGAAGTGAATACCAATATTGGTTGCTACTCCACCTGATTTATGTACATCGCCCTTCCAACTTATATAATACCAGCGACCCCGGCTTGTGATATAGGTTAAATCAATATCAAAGACTTTATCTGCAGGTGCATCTTCAATTTGTTTCTTAAGTTCAATAATTGCGGGATGCAATCTTAGCTGAAGAATAGTATTGATTGATTTACCGGTTTCCTTCTCTATTTCAGACAAGCTATCAACATTCCATGGGTTTAACACAAGTGGCTTTTCACAGATAGCATTTGCCTGATTGCGCAAAGCCAACCGTATATGAGCATCGTGCAAGTAGTTTGGCGAGCAGATACTTACATAGTCAATTTTATTTTCCTCTTTTCTGCGCAGTTTATCGAGATGACGATCAAATCGTTCAGGTTCGGTAAAAAAATCTGCCTCAGGGAAAAAACTATCAATAATACCTACACTATCAAATTTATCAAGAGCGGTTATTAATTTGTTACCTGTATCTTTGATAGCCCGCATATGCCTTGGGGCAATATAACCCGCAGCCCCTATAAGAGCAAAATTTACCGGAGACTGGTTTTTGTTGTCCATTTTATTTTTTAATAGACCTAACACTTGAAGAATTAAATAAGCTTAGAAAGAGCTTCTTTAATCCTACTTGCAGCTTCAATCAGATCTTTGTCTGATGTTGCGTATGAAAGCCTGATACAGTCGGGATTGCCAAATGCCTCACCCGATACTATTGCTACATAGACGGTATCAAGAATATAATTACATAAATCTGATGCGTTTTCAATTGTGTAATAGCCATTCCTTTTCCCAAAATAATAAGTTACATCAGGGAAGAAATAGAAGGCTCCCTCAGGTTTATTTGTTTTAAGCCCGGGTATTTCACAAAGAAGTTTGTAGAAAAGTTCTCTTCTGCTCCTAAAAGTTGAAACCATGTGCTGAAGCTCTTCAGATTTTGAAGGATCGGTCATAAGAGCGGCAACAGCAGCCTTTTGTGAGATACTACATGCACCTGAAGTAACCTGTCCTTGTATTTTATCACATGCTTTAGCTATTTGAAGAGGAGCAACACAGTATCCTAATCTCCAGCCTGTCATAGCAAAGCCTTTCGACACTCCATTTATAATAATTACTCTGTCTCGAACTGACTCAAACTGAGCTATAGATTCATGTTTACCAATGAAGTTAATAAGCTCATAGATCTCATCTGAGATGATATAAACATGGGGATTTCTTTCAAATACTTTAACTAATTCAGCAAGTTCTTCTTTAGAATAAACGGATCCCGTTGGGTTACAAGGACTGCTGAATAGGAAGACTTTACTTTTCGAAGTAATTGCTTCTTCCAGCTGAAACGGTGTTATTTTAAAATCGTTTTCAACAGTAGCGTCTATAGTAACAGCAACACCTTCGGCAAGCTTTATCAGTTCTTTATAAGATACCCAGTAAGGTGTGGGTATAATAACCTCATCACCTGGATTTACCAAACTTAAAATTGTGTTTGCCAGTGCTTGTTTTGCTCCTGTAGATACCACAACCTGTTCAGCTGAATAATCAAGTTGATTATCGCGTTTGAGCTTATAACTGATTGCATTACGCAAATCAGCATAACCATTTACAGGTGGATAACCTGTAAAGTTTTGTTCAAGTGCTAAGCGCGCGGCATCCTTAATATACTCAGGTGTGTTGAAATCGGGTTGACCAATGCTGAGATTAATAACATCCACGCCTTTTTCCTTGAGTTCACGGCATCTTCTGGTCATTGCCAGTGTTTCGGATTCTGATAGCCTGTTAATTCTGTCGGATAACATAATATTAACTGTAGTAGTATGCATAACCTAAAAAACTATTTCATTAGGAGGAGCAAAATAATGAAATAAAATCACCTTAAACAAGTAATGAGCCCTCAAAAATGAAAAGATTTCCGATATTTGCACTTATTTTATATTTTATTGTATGACCCCGATGAGAGAGTTTGTAATATTATTGATACCATTTATTATCATGGTACTTGCTGCCTTGATAGTAATTAGATATTATGTTAAAACTGAAAAGGACAAGCTGATTGTAAAAATAGGTTTAAAAAATAAAGAACTTATTACTCCCGTTCGTTTGCAGGCTTATGAGAGAATTGTTTTGTTACTCGAGAGAATGGAACCCTCTAATATAGTGCTGAGAAATGTTACTCTAGGACAGAATGCAGCACAACTTCAGCAATCATTGATAAGCAATATAAAAGAAGAATTTGATCACAATCTATCTCAGCAATTGTATATTTCTTCAGAAGCCTGGGCATTGATCAGAGAAGCTCATGAGGCTGTGATTGCATCGGTAAATGAGGCTGCTTCAAAAGTTTCAGCTGATGCTCCTGCTGCTGACTTAGCACAAATAATTTTCGAAAAGGAAGCTACCACTAAACAATCTGAAATTTATAGGGCACTTGAGTATATTAAAAATGAAGCTCGTTTACTTTTCTGACTTAATTAACTAACATGTCTCTATTGTGATTAATTTGCTTCGCTCTTCTGTTTTTGTTGGTTGTGTTGCCATCTGTATTTCTGCAATGATGTGGGGGCTTGATGGAATTGTATTAACTCCTCAATTGTATAATCTGAATATTGGTTTTGTTGTTTTTATTGTACATTTCATTCCCTTTATTGCAATGAACCTGTTTCTTTATAAGGAATACAGGCAATTAAAATTCTTACCTTCAAAAGATATCATACTGCTTGCACTTGTTGCACTTACAGGTGGTGCATTAGGTACAATGGCAATAGTAAAAGCTCTCTTTCTCGTTGAATTTAAAGATTTGTCTATTGTAGTCTTGCTTCAAAAGCTGCAACCCGTATTTGCTATAACTCTTGCTTTTTTCTTTCTTGGGGAGAAAATGAGAGAAAAATTCTTTCTATGGGCAGGAGTAGCAATTTTAGCCAGTTACTTTTTAACATTTGGAATAGAACTGCCTAATTTTAAAACTGGATCAAACACACCACTTGCTGCTGGTTATTCGCTAATTGCTGCTTTTGCTTTTGGTTCTGCTACTGTACTGGGAAAAGGTGTCTTGCGAAAATTGTCCTTTTACTCGGCAACTTTCTTCAGATATGGTTTTACCTCCTTGATTATGCTGCTGTTTATCATGATTAGTGGCCACGTTACAGATTTTAAGTTAGTTACTCCACATAACTGGCTCATTATATTGATTATTTCCGGTACTGTTGGTTCAGGGGCGATCTTTCTTTATTACTATGGGTTGCGGAAAGTACCTGCTATGATCTCTACCATATGCGAATTATTTTTCCCCATGTCGGCGGTTGTGTTCGATTACCTTTTCAATAATAGAATTCTTAATCCTATACAATGGATTAGTGCTGCAGTGATGCTCTTTGCTATTATTAAACTTACTTTGTCGCCACAAATACAGCGTAGCAGATAATAGATATCTGGACTTAATCAGACTAGTCGGTCTGGATTAAATAGCTTGTCAGAATGAAGGAGAAGATCCACATACTGGGCTCTTTTATAAACAAATGGGTCCTTCGTATAATCCTTCGATAATTTCCCTCTGAAATCATCAAGAGAATTAAACTTATTAAGATCCATAAATTTTCTCAGTTCTTCAAGCATCTCTGTTATAACTTCAGGAGTATTAAGATAAATAGTACTAACTACCTGAACTGCATCAGCTCCGGCCAGAATAAGCTTGGCTACATCAAGACCGGTATGAATACCTGTAGATCCAATCAATGAAGCATTGATATTTTTATAAAGAAGGCCCACATATCTGAGCGACAATCTATAATCACCATGTTCACTCAGGTTAAATGGTGAAATATGCTTTAATGAATTAGTACTGATATCAGGTTCAAACATGCGGTTGAATAAAACAAAAGCTTTAGCACCAGCTTCCCTCATTCTTTTAATTACTTGCAGGGTATTTGTATAGAAAGGGCTTAATTTTACACTTACAGGAATTGAAACAGATTCGCACACTTCCTTTACTATGCTAATTTGCTCATGTTCAATTGATGCGGCCGGTGTTTCAAAATCACGAGGGAGTCCAAAGAAATTAAGTTCAAGTCCATCTACGCCTGTACTTTCAATCTTTTTGGCCCAATCAACCCAGGTTTCAGTAAAAATGCAATTCAAACTTCCTATGAGAGGTATTGAAAGTGACTGCTTAGCCTGACTCAACTTATAAAGATGTTCAGCCGGTCCTGCATGTTGCATACCAGGGAAGATGCTCACCGATTCAGCACTTCTCTCATTATAAAGCTCCATTTCTGACTGCAATTGCAAGCTCTCAAGTTGAACCTGTTCTTCAAAAAGTGATTTAAAGACGATTGCAGCAGCTCCGGCTTCTTGCAGTTTTAAGAGAATCTCAGGATTATCTGCCATATTACTGGAACCTACAATTATAGGATTAGCCAGCTTAATTCCCATGTAATTTACTGATCCGTCAGCCATATTAACCTCCTGGTTTAAATGTTTTGGTATTTAACAATGATGGGCACTTTTTGTTGAGGAAAACCTTATTAGAAAGACAAAAGCAACATCAGGATCTTTCTAATTTAAAATGATTATAAATTAAGTGTTAATCAGCAGTTTAAAAAGCAATATTTGAACTAATAACTGAAAAAGTAGTAATATTGCAAAGCTTTTCGTCTAAACACGAAAAGTGTTGTAAATGAGTGTTTTAAATAATAACTGATATGACAAAAAAGAAAAATTTTGTTACATGTGACGGGAATTATGCAGCGGCACATATCGCCTACATGTTTAGTGAAGTAGCTGCCATATATCCAATCACACCTTCTTCCACAATGGCTGAATATGTTGATGAATGGGCATCACATGGTCGTAAAAACATTTTTGGTGAAACAGTTAAAGTTACCGAGATGCAATCAGAAGCAGGTGCTGCAGGAGCAGTACATGGTTCACTGCAAGCTGGTGCTTTAACAACAACATATACTGCATCGCAGGGATTATTGCTGATGATTCCTAACATGTATAAAATGGCAGGTGAATTACTCCCTGCTGTATTTCATGTATCAGCACGAAGCCTTGCAGCACAGGCACTCTCTATCTTTGGAGATCATTCTGACGTTTATGCAACACGTCAAACAGGATTTGCAATGCTGGCAACAGGTAGTGTGCAGGAAATATTTGACCTTGCAGCTGTAGCTCATCTCACTGCAATTCATTCACGCGTTCCTTTCCTTCATTTCTTTGACGGTTTCCGTACATCGCATGAAATTCAAAAAGCAGAATCTCTTTCAAATGAAGATCTTGCTCCATTACTAGATATGGATGCATTAAAAGCATTCCGCGACAGAGCACTTAATCCAGAGCATCCTGTAACCAGAGGTACTGCACAGAATCCTGATATTTACTTCCAATCACGTGAAGCTGCAAATAGTTTCTATAATGCACTTCCTGATATGGTTGAAGAATATATGCAACAGATAACCAAGCTCACTGGACGTGAATATCATCCATTCACTTATTATGGTGCTCCCGATGCTGAGAACGTTTTAGTAGCTATGGGCTCAATTACCGATACAATTAAGGAAGTAATTGACTATCTGAACGCTAAAGGTGATAAGATCGGTCTTGTTTCAGTACATCTCTACAGACCTTTCTCAACCAAGTACTTCTTCAATGTAATGCCTTCAACCGTAAAAAGAGTATGTGTTCTCGACCGTACAAAAGAACCGGGAGCAAATGGCGAACCGCTTTATCTTGACGTTAAAGAAGCATTTTATGATCGTCCAAACAGACCGATTATCGTTGGTGGACGCTATGGTCTAAGTTCAAAGGACACTACACCTGCCATGGTTATTTCAGTTATCAATAACCTGAAGATGAGTGAGCCGAAAAATCAATTTACTGTTGGTATCGTTGATGATGTAACTTTTACCTCACTTCCTTTATTACCCGAAATTGACCTTGCAGCAAAAGGAACATACCAGGCTAAATTCTACGGAATTGGTGCTGATGGTACTGTTGGTGCAAATAAGAATTCTATTAAGATTATAGGTGAAACAACCGATAAATATTGCCAGGCATATTTTGCTTATGATTCAAAGAAATCTGGCGGTATTACAACTTCACATCTTCGTTTTGGTGATGAACCAATCCGTTCACCTTATTTAGTAAACACTCCTGACTTTGTTGCTTGCCATGTTCCTGCATATCTTGAGAAATATGATATGCTTAAAGGACTTAAAAAAGGCGGCACTTTCCTATTGAACAGTCTGTGGAACGAAGAAGAAACTCTCAATCGTATTCCTGATCACATGAAGCGGTACATGGCCGACAATGATATCAATTTTTATATCATTAATGCTACTGTAATAGCTGAAGAGATCGGTCTTGGTGGAAGAACTAACACAATTATGCAGTCGGCCTTCTTTAGAATATCAGAAGTTATTCCTTCAGCATTAGCTGTTGAATACATGAAGAAAGCTGTACTTAAAGACTTCGGCAAGAAAGGTGAAGAAATAGTAAGAATGAATAATGCTGCCATTGATAGGGGAGGTGAAGTAACTAAGATTACCATACCTGCAAGTTGGAAGCAAATTGTTCCTGTAACTAAAGATGAATATAGGGATGTTCCTGAATTCATCAGAAATATAGTTGAACCAATCAATGCAATGAAGGGTGATGATTTACCAGTTAGTGCATTCCTTGGACGTGAAGATGGTACTTTCCCTGCAGGTACTGCTGCTTATGAAAAACGAGGCATTGCAGTAAATGTTCCCGAATGGATTCCAGAGAATTGTATTCAGTGTAACCAGTGCTCTTATGTTTGTCCTCACGCTTGTATTCGCCCATTCCTGATTAATCAGGAAGAAATGGCTACATTGCCACAAGGAACACCTTCATTAAAAGCTATTCCAAAATCATTTGATGGACTTCAATTCCGTATTCAGTTAAGTCCTCTTGACTGTACAGGATGTGGTAACTGCGTTGATGTTTGTCCTGCAAAAACAAAAGCTCTTGTGATGGAATCACTTGAAAGTCAGATGCCGCAGAACGATCTTTGGAATGTCATTACTAAGAATGTATCTTACAAAGACACTATCGTTTCAAAAGAACAGAATATAAAAAACAGTCAGTTTGCACAGCCTTTATTTGAATTTTCAGGTGCTTGCTCAGGCTGTGGTGAAACTCCTTATGTTAAGCTTGTTACTCAATTGTTTGGCGATAGGATGATGGTTGCAAATGCTACAGGTTGCTCTTCAATCTATGGTGGTTCAGCTCCTTCAACTCCATATACAACTAATGCAAAGGGTCAGGGTCCTGCATGGGGTAATTCATTGTTCGAAGACAATGCAGAATATGGTCTTGGTATGGCTACTGCAGTCAATAAACTACGTAGCAGGATTTCTTCAAAACTATCTGAGATATTATCAGGTCAGTATAATGATGAACTTAAAGCTGCTTGTCAGGAATGGATTGCTGGTCAGATGAATGCTAGTCTTTCAAAAGAAGCAACCGAAAAACTACTGCCATTACTTGAAAAGGAATCAAGTCCTCTTGCAAAAGAATTGGTTGATTTGAAACAGTACTTCATTAAGAAATCAGTTTGGATGTTTGGTGGTGATGGTTGGGCATATGACATTGGATATGGTGGACTAGATCATGTTATTGCATCAGGTGAAGATGTTAATATTCTGGTGATGGATACCGAAGTATATTCAAATACCGGAGGTCAGGCTTCAAAATCTACACCAGTTGGAGCAGTTGCTAAATTTGCTGCAAGTGGTAAGAAGATCCGTAAAAAAGATCTTGGTGTTATGGCTATGAGTTATGGATATGTATATGTTGCACAAGTTGCCATGGGAGCTAACCAAACTCAATATCTAAAAGCCTTACGTGAAGCTGAAGCATATCCCGGACCATCTTTGATCATTGCTTATGCACCTTGTATCAACCACGGTATAAAAGCTGGTATGGGCAAAGCACAACAACAGGAAAGTAATGCTGTAGAGGCAGGTTATTGGGCACTATATCGTTACAATCCAATGCTTGAAGCTGAAGGTAAAAACCCATTCCAGATAGATTCAAAAGAACCTAATTTTGAGAAATTTCAGGATTTCCTTAATTCAGAAGTAAGGTACACTTCACTCAAGAAGTCGTTCCCTGCTGAAGCAAATGAATTATTTAAAGCTGCTGAAGAAAACGCAAAATGGAGGTATAATAGCTATCGCCGCATGGCAGGTATGGTTTTTGAAACTAAATAATTAATAAAAATAAATTATTTTAAAGCCGGGTTTTATATCCCGGCTTTTTTTTAAACATAAGGAATATGAAGACAATGCGCTTAATTAGTCTGGTGATTATCATAAGTTTAACCGGCTGCCAACGATCTCATAAAAATGATAATACTGGCAAAACAACAGTTGAACAAGCAGAGAAGGTACTTGCCAACGAAGCTCTGGATGTTTATACTAATGAATATATGGTACTTGGAACACTCTATCATCAGCAGTCTGCAGAATATAGAGCACTATGTTACCAGGCATATAATCTTGGACGACTCATGCTCGATAAAGATTTGGCTGATAAGAGTATTGAAAAACACCGTATTGTTGTGCTCGATATTGATGAAACAATTCTAGACAATAGTCCATATCAGGCACAATGTATTATTGATGACATTAATTATCCTACCAGATGGGATGAATGGTGCAATAAATCTTCTGCCAAACCTATTGCTGGTTCTCTTGAATTTTTAAATTATGCGAGAGATAATGGGGTGAATGTTTATTACATAACAAATAGAAAAGAACACCTTAGAGATGCGACATTAAAAAATTTAAAGGAAGATGGTTTTCCTGAAGCTGAAAATGATCACCTTTTAATGAGGACAAATGAAAATAGTAAGGAAAGCAGAAGAAAACAGTTATCAGATAAATATCACATCTCATTATTATTTGGTGATAACCTCAACGATTTTACAAATGTATTTGAATCATTGAATTCAAATACCGGAAAAATGAATGAAGTTGACAGAATGAAAGCTGAATTTGGTAGCCGATTTATTGTTTTACCTAATTCAATGTATGGGGATTGGGAGACTGCACTTTATGATATGAATAAAAAGCAACCCGACAGTATAAAATTCCAACTTAGGCATAATGGATTAAAGGGGTTTTAATCCTCATACCTTAATTTTAAAAAAAGGCTGCAAATTATGTGGCTTTTTTTTTGATTATACCTTGTTTGTAGAAGTATTATAAGGAACTCTTTAAGATTCCTTTTGGATCTATTTTATCCTACTTTACCCCAAATATACATCAATACTATTCGGTCTGTACATCCGCTATATTGAGCTGAGGTAACCGATGGGTATAACTGCTGTACAGTTGTGTGAGAGTTGACCTTAATCGATCCTTAATCGATCCTTAATCAATCCTTATAGGAATAAATAAAATAGGAGGTAAATTACTTTATTTTTTCACCTCCTATTCTATTGTATTGTTAATCAAAATTCTAGTTAAGTTGAACCAACAACTTAGTGGTTTAATTTATATCAATTTCATAAGGTAATCTAGCCTGTACACCCTTCATCTTCGAAATTGATTGTATTTCTTTAAAATAAGGATAAAACATACCTAGTTGTGCTTTCAGTTTAACGTCCTGTGAATCACCTGATAATTCTTCCATAATTTGAGAGAAAGGATCTTTCTGTTCCGGTAAACCTACTGTTCGGTAATCTTTAAGCTTAGCCATTGCGGCAGCTACAGTAATTGCAGTGCGTAAACCACCGGTTTCATCTACCAGATTAATGCGGAGACCATCAACACCGCTCCATACTCTTCCCTGCCCAATACTGTCAACCTGAGCAGTTGACATGTTTCTTCCTTCAGATACATGACCAATGAACGTAGAATAGATGCGTTCAATAGAGTTGGTCATTATCTTTTGTTCATAGGAAGTCATTGGACGTGTTACTGAGATATAATCGGAGTTGGAGTTGGTTCCAACCTGATCGAATGTAATACCAAGTTTATTATTAAAGAATTTCTGGAAATCAGGGATAATGCCAAATACACCAATTGATCCGGTAAGAGTTGTTGGATTTGCGATAATAGTATCAGCTGCACATGCAATGTAATAGCCTCCTGAAGCTGCAAGATTACCCATTGATGCTACAACAGGCTTTACTTTACTTGCCAGAGAAACCTCTCTCCATATAACATCCGAAGCAAGAGCACTTCCTCCAGGTGAATTAATACGAAATACAATTGCCTTGATTGATTTATCAAGTCTGGCTTTTCTGATAGCCTTTGATATCTTTTCAGAACCAATTGATTCATCGGTTCCTTCTCCACCTCCTATATCGCCAACAGCATAAATAATAGCTATTTTGTTACTAGACCTTTTCCCGATGTTTGCAGGTTTTGTGTCTTTATATTTATTCAGTGAAATCAGTTTGAGTTTATCATCACCTTTTATACCGGCTTTTGCTTTTAACATATCAATAAATTGATCTTTATAAGCAGCCTGATCTGCAAATCCACGCTCAACAGCATCTTCAGCAGTCTGTAATTTTAGAGAATCTGCTGTTACTTTAAGAAACTCAGGAGTAAGTTTACGAGCTTCGGCAACTTTGCCAACCATATGATTCCAAATCGCACTAATGTAAGTAAGTGTTTGCTCCTTATTAGCTTCGCTCATCCTATCAGTAATAAAAGGCTCAATCGCACTCTTATACTTCCCGTGTCTAATAATTTGTGCATTAATATCAAGCTTTTCAAGCAAACCTTTTAAAAACATTACCTGTCCTGAAATACCTTTAAAATCAATGGATCCTTCGGGATTAACACAGATATGGTCAGCAACTGTTGCCAGATAATAAGCTTTCTGAGAGTATACTTCGCCATAAGCGTAAATAAATTTGCCTGATTTTTTGAATTCCAGCAATTCGTTTCTAATTTCTTCAAGTGTTGCTAATCCCGAAGGGATATCACTCATATCAAGATAAATACCCCTAATATTATCGTCTTTAGCTGCCTTTTTGATCAAGTCAAGAGTCTCGAGCAGTCCTGGGACATTTGTAGTCTTAAAGAATTCAGATGAACTAAATGCAAATGGAGCAGCAGGACTCCTTTCGGGCACTGCTTTGTCAAAGCTTAGTTGTAATACTGAATTTGGTTCAATTACCACTTCCTGTTTTCCTGCCAATGCAATCATCGAGGCAATAAACATGGATACAATAAAGAACATTATCAACATGGTCAATATAAAACCGGCCATGGACGCAAGCATGAATTTGAAGAACTGTCTCATAGATTCATTTGGTTTGGTTATTAATTCAAAGTTAGCCTTTTTTTAAAAAAGAGATTAAATTTGTTGTTAAATTTAAACAAATGAATGAAGCATATTTGCTTTTGGGAAGTAATATTGGTGATAGAAAATCAACCATTACTGAAGCAATTAAATTTGTCTCGGAAAGTGTTGGTAATGTGAAAGTTGCTTCATCAATATATGAAACTGAACCATGGGGAACTGATAATCCCCTACCATATTTGAATCAAATTATCACGATTGATACTGAATTGGATGCTGAAGATTTACTTCATCACTTACTCAATATTGAAAAAATATTAGGAAGAGAGAGGTCAGGAGTTAGAAATGAACCAAGAAGTATTGATCTTGACATCTTATTTTTCAATAATGAAGTAATAAATCAGCCGAATTTGGTAATTCCGCATAAAAGAATGCATTTACGGAGATTTGTGCTAATACCATTAGCTGAAATAGCTCCTGAATATGTGCATCCTATATTGGGGGAAACTATTACTCAGATACTTGAAGATTGCAAAGACAATGGTTGGGTAAGAAAATTTAATAGAGACTAAACAGAAATGTACAATTACATAGCAATTGAAGGAACAATAGGTGCCGGGAAGACTTCATTGGCGCAAATGCTGGCAGCTGATTTAAATAGTCGCTTAATATTGGAGCAATTTGAAGGAAATGACTTTCTCCCAAAGTTTTATAAAGATCCTGAAAAATACGCTTTCCCTCTTGAACTTTCATTTCTTGCAAGTCGTTTTCAGCAACTAAAGACTGAGCTATCAGTGACTGATCTTTTTCAGAACATGATTATTTCAGACTATTTTATTAGTAAATCACTAATATTTTCTAAAGCTACTTTGCAAGAGGATGAGTATAATTTGTATTCGAAGCTATTTAACATTATTAATTTATCCTTACCGGCGCCCGATTTAATTGTATATCTCTATGCCTCAGTCACTCGATTGAAATCAAATATCATCATGAGAGGTAGAACTTATGAGCAAAACATTGAGAATTCTTATCTTCAAAGAATACAAGATGGTTACTTTGAATACTTAAGAAAGTTAAATGAAATGAAAATTCTTGTGATTGATTCAAACAGACTTGATTTTGTGAACAATAAAAAGCACTATCAATGGCTTAAAGAAATAATTTTCAAACCATACGAGAATGGAATTCACACATTGGTTTTTGAATAAAATTTTTAGAAGGTCACATTTTATGTATATATTTGAGTGCTGAATCATATTTTATGTCTGAAGTGATATCACTCTTGACAATAGACAGGTTATTTCCTGTGACATCGTTAATTATAATTACCCTGACTTGTCTCAGCCTTTACTACTATAACAGAAAATCTTCAAAGAAAAACAAACAGCTTTTCTCAGAGTTAACAGCTCTTAGGGAATCAAATCTTGATTTACAGCGAGAACTAGAGGAGGTAAAAAATAAGGCTGATGAATCTGATAAATTAAAATCGTCCTTTCTGGCTAACATGTCACATGAAATCAGGACGCCTTTAAATGCAATCATGGGATTTTCTTCCTTATTACAATCAATAGGTGATGATGATAAAGAATTTCAGCAATACATTGAAATCATTCATAATAATAGCAATAAACTGCTTGATATGATGGATGAAATTTTTAATATCGCATTGATTGAATCAGGAATAACCAGTTTGTTCAAGGAAGAATGTCAAGTGAATGAATTAATAACAAGCCTGGTTACATTCTTTAACCTTGAAAAGGATATTTCGGGTAAAAATGAGGTTAGTATCAGAATAAAGAAGTTGACAAGGGATAATTCCTTTTCAATTTTAACAGATCCACGAAAGCTAAGACAAACATTATACAATTTAATCGAGAATGCACTAAAATATACCAGCGAAGGTTCAGTAGAGGTTGGCTATGATTTAAAGGAGAATAACCTTGTTGAATTTTATGTAAAGGATACAGGTGCCGGTTTTCCACAGGAAAAACTTGATATTATCTTCAAGCAGTTTCGCCAGGTAGATGAGAGTAATACCAGAAATTATGGTGGTATTGGATTAGGATTAACACTGTCACAAAAGTTCGTTGAAATGATGGGTGGTGAAATGAGAGGTGAATCTTCACCTGGGAATGGATCTACCTTTTATTTTACTATTCCTTATCAACCGGTTAATCAAGAGAAGATTGGTGTAAAGGAAGTTACTCAATAGTGAGTTAATAAGAAGCAACCGGTAAACTGATATATGTTAACCGATTTAAAAAACAAAAAAGGCTGTCATTCGACAGCCTTTTTGATTGATACATTCAATTAAACTTAACTATTAAAATCTTTAAGTGAATCCATTAATTTCTTTCTGGTGAAGAAAATCCTGCTCTTAACTGTTCCAATTGATAAGTTAAGGTTTTCGGCAATCTCTTTGTATTTATAGCCTTCGGTATGCATTTCGAAAGGTGTGCGTTGATCTTCTTCAAGTCGGGCAATATTAGCTTCTATTTCTTTAGTATGAAGTTGGGAATCTGGTGATGCGAAATCCGAACGACGTGGGATATTCAGGAAATATAAATCTTCTGTAGTGTCAACTATAGTATTTGCTTTTTGATTACGACGGTAATTATTAATAAAAGTGTTTTTCATTATGGTATAAGTCCATGCCTTCAGGTTAGTATCCGACTCAAATTTGTCTTTATATACGAGTGCTTTTAAATAAGTATCCTGAATAAGATCCTTTGCTTCTTCTCTATTGTTTGTTAAAGTATTTGCAAAGTATGAAAGGTTATCATGTAAACTAATGAGTTTGCTGTTAAATTCTATTGCTGTCATGATTTATTTAGATTTTGATGGATATAAACTGTTTAACAAATAATGTGCTGATTTAAACATTTAGTTGAAAAAAAGTGTATAAAGATTAGACAATAAATATCTTTAAAATTTAAACAGTTGATAATAAATATTATAATAAACGTATAAAACGTTTAATAATTGCCCCTCAAAAACTAAATAAATGTTAACAAACTCTATTTTGCTCCATTATGGGACAGTATATGTCCTGTATAAGGAATAACAACAAACAAATTAATATTGTTTAACACAATGTCTAGAAATACTGCTAATTATGAACTCCAATTGACCAAAAAAATGTCCTAATGCAGGACATAAAATGAAATGACCAAAGCAGAACATGAATCGAGAAGGTTGGTAATATCCTATAATCATGGTACATTCGGCTCGTATTCACAGAGATGTGAATAGATTAAACAGTCTCTCTACTTTTCGGGGCTTTGACCTCAGAAAAACGGATCGTTTGAGGCTAATACCTCCACATGTTTTGGGTCTTTTTATATCTCCGCTCTATAGGACGGAGTTACGTCTGAATGAATTGTTGTATAGAATTGAGAATTAGATGCTAAGAATATTGAAGCACTTGTTCAAGAAACATCTTTGGCTGTTTAATCAATTCAACATTAGAAGGAAGGGTAACATTATTATGTTCAATTGATTGAAGACCTGTTATGTATATTTTCTGTTCTTTAAATGATTCACTCATCTGGTTTATTGTTTCCAGATATCGTTTGTTTGAAATAGGAGTAGTGAAAGATGTTAGAATATAGTTAATTAATTGCTTATTTTTAATTTCAGAAAGATCTTCTAAAGGGAGTGATTGCCCAAGGTATATTACGTTGTGCCCGGATTTTCTAATAATATAATTGTAAAACAACAAACCCAGTTCATGCCATTCATTGGTTGGAAGGAATAAGAGAAATGTACCTGCATTTATTCTTGTATTTCCTACCTGTCCGTCTATTGCTATAATCAGTTTTTGCCTGATTAAGTTTGAAACAAAGTGTTCCTGTGCCGGATAAACAGTCCCAATTTGCCAAAGCACCCCGATTCTTTCAAAAAAAGGATAAAGAATTTTGGTTACTGTTTCATCAAAGCCAATTTTAATAACAGAAGAGGAAAGAACCCTTTCAAATCTAACCTCGTCAAAATCAATCATTGCAAGAGTTAACTGCTCAATCTGATTGGTGAAATCATGAAATGAATCGGATATTTCAATTATCCTGTCACATATTTCATGGTTATCCATAGTAACAATGTTTGATATTTTAATACCATTTCTGTTTAAAATACTCACATTGAGAAGTTTTTTAAGATCTTCGTCAGAATAGTACCTAATATTGGTCGGAGTCCTTTCAGGCTCAAATAATCGATACCTTTTTTCCCATATTCTTATTGTATGGGCTTTAATGCCAGATAACTGCTCCAGATCTTTGATTGAATACTTGATCATCTTCTTGTTGATGAAGTAATTGCTAATTTTTAAATTAAGCTAAATAACAAAGCATTCTTAAAAAAGTTTCTGAGCTCTGCTTACACTCCCAGAGCTCTATAATGAAGAAACAAATAACTGAGCTTTAATAAGGGCTGAGTCAAGTCCGTTGATATCTTTACCACCTGCAGTGGCATAATGAGGTTGCCCTCCACCACCACCTTTAATTTCTTTAGCCAGGTCTTTAATTATGGTTGCAGCATTAAACCCTTTTTCAAGGACAAGTTTTTCAGATATTGCCACGGTGAGAAGCGGTTTGTTATCAAAATATGATGCTATAACTATTATAATGTCATCATTACCGTGCAGTAGTTTAAAAGTTAAATCCCTAACAGCATTTGGATCAAGATTCAGTTTAGAAGTGGTTAGTCTAAATGATTCAAATTGTTTGTATTCTTCTGACAATTGAAGATATATGTTATGAACTTTCTCAGCTGTAGCTTTCTCTATCACTGATTTAAGTTCATTATTTTCATCAAGTATATTTTTAACTGCCTTAAGAGGATCATTAGAGTTCTTTAGCAGAACTTTCAATTCTTCAAGCAGTTCATTTTGTCTGATGTAAAATTCTTCAGCATTTTCGCCTGTTATAGCTTCAATACGACGAACACCGGCAGCTATTGCTGATTCAGAAATAATTTTGAAAAGACCAATTTGTCCTGTAGCCGGTACATGTATCCCACCGCACAATTCTATTGAATCACCAAACTTTATCATTCTCACGGTATCGCCATATTTTTCACCAAAAAGAGCCATTGCACCTTTTTGTCTTGCTTCTTCTATTGGAATTGAGCGCCATTCCTCTCTTTGAAGATTTTTACGGATAAAGCTGTTTACAATTTTTTCAACCCTAAGAATTTCATCTTCTGACAATCGCTGGAAATGGGCAAAATCGAATCTGAGATAATTAGGATTTACAAAAGATCCTTTTTGTTCAACATGTGTTCCTAAAACAGTTCTTAAAGCCAGATGTAACAAGTGAGTAGCTGAATGATTATTGGCAGTTTTGATTCTGTCAACTTCAGATACTTGTGCATGAACTTTCTTATCAGGGTTTAAAGGAGTATCGGTGCAAAGATGTATGATAAGATTATTTTCTTTTTTAGTATCCTGCACACTAATTACTTGTCCATCAATTTCCAGGGTACCAGTATCACCAACTTGTCCACCCGATTCAGCATAGAAAGGTGTTTCAGCTAAGACAACCTGATAGAAGGATTTACCTTTCGAGTTAACTTTTCTATATCTGGTAATGTAAGTATCTGCAACAAGGGTATCATAACCAATAAACACAGAAGTTTGATCTTCCTTAATTACAATCCAGTCGTCTACATCAATGCTTGCGTCTTTACGGGATCTTTCTTTCTGTTGATCAAGGTTTTTTTGAAATGCAGGCATATCTACATCTACTTCTGATTCACGAGCCATTAAACATGTGAGATCAATTGGAAAACCATAAGTATCATATAGTTCAAAAGCGAAATCTCCCGAAATATTTGAATTTGGGTTATTGGAAATATATTGGTTAAACTTAGAGATTCCGTGCGATAATGTTCTTAGAAAAGAAGCCTCTTCTTCAGTGATAACTTTTATGATGAGATCACGCTGGCTTTTTAATTCTGTGAAGTAGTCACCCATCTCAGCAATAAGAACAGGTACGAGCTTATTAATAAACGGCTGATTGAAATTCAAAAAGGTATAACCATATCTTACTGCACGACGCAGAATTCGGCGAATTACATAACCTGCCTTATTATTAGATGGAAGTTGTCCGTCTGCAATAGCAAAAGAGATAGCTCTTAAATGATCGGCAATAACTCGCATTGCAACATCAGCAGCGGTGGACTTGCCATATTCAATGCCGCTTAACTTTGAAATTTCCTTTATAATTGGTTGGAAGACATCAGTATCATAATTAGATTTTTTGTGTTGAAGCACCATACATAGACGTTCGAATCCCATACCGGTATCTACATGTTTAGCTGGCAATGACTGTAAAGAACCATTAGCTAAACGGTTAAATTCCATGAAGACAAGATTCCATATCTCAATAACGAGTGGATCACCTGTATTAACAAGAGAATCTCCACTTATTTTCTGTCTTTCACTTTCATCACGAAGGTCAACATGTATCTCTGAACATGGACCGCATGGACCTGTATCGCCCATTTCCCAAAAGTTATCCTTCTTGTTACCTCTTAAGATTCTTTCGATACTAATATGGTTCTTCCAGTAATTGAAAGCTTCCATGTCTGCCGGTAAATTATCGCCTTCATCACCACCAAAGATGGTAACATAAATACGGTTCTTGTCAATTTTAACCACTTCAGTTAAGAACTCCCATGCCCATTCAATCGCTTCTTTCTTAAAATAATCTCCAAACGACCAGTTGCCAAGCATTTCAAACATTGTATGATGGTAGGTATCATGACCTACTTCTTCCAGGTCATTATGTTTACCTGATACTCGAAGACATTTTTGAGTATTCGCAATTCTTGAGAATTTGACTGGTGAATTTCCAAGAAAAATATCCTTAAATTGATTCATACCTGCATTGGTAAACATAAGTGTCGGATCATCCTTAATTACCATTGGTGCGGATGGAACTATATGATGTTGTTTAGATTCAAAGAAATTTAAAAAGCTCTGTCTTATTTCTTTTGCATTCATGTTGAGAACGTTACTGTAGTTTGAAGCGATTAAAAGTTAATTATTGACCTTTTTGGGCTTGCAAATTTAGTTTAAAATGTTAATTTTGCGAAACCTTCTTACAAGAGGGCTCTCTTTAAATCAATTAAATAACTTCATGCCGAAAGTACGTTATCATTTTAACCCGAAATCTTTAAGAATTGAAAAGATTCAGGTGACTTTTCGTCAGAAATTTACCAGATTTCTTTCCATTATAGCGACTGGTTTAGTGTTTGCCTCTGTCGTTCTTCTTATAGCATATAACTTTCTTGATTCTCCAAAAGAAAGAATGTTAAAACGTGAATTATCACAATATGAACTTCAGTACAAGATTTTAAATGACCGATTGAGGCAGGTTCAAACAGTTGTTTCTGATCTTCAGGATAGAGACGACAATATTTACAGGGTGATATTTGAATCCGAACCAATACCTTCATCTGTTAGGAAAGCAGGTTTTGGAGGGGCAAATCGTTATGAGAAGCTTGAAGGATATAAGAATAGTGAGATCATCAAGAATACTACAAAAAAGCTAGATATGATCAGCAGCCAGTTGTATGTGCAGTCTAAATCATACGATGAAGTCTTTGAACTGGCAAAGAGAAAAGAAGAAATGATGGCTTCAATACCTGCAATTCAACCGATATCAAATAAAGATCTTCGCAGAATTGGATCTTATTTTGGATATCGTACCGACCCTTTTTATAAGGTGACAAAACTGCATGAAGGGATAGATTTTACTGCTCCTGTTGGCACAGATATTTATGCTACAGGTGATGGAGTAGTAGTAGATGTTGATCACTCAAGAGGAGGATATGGCAATAGTATTGTCATTAGCCATGGATTTGGGTACCAAACATTATATGCTCATTTGTCAAAGATTGATATTAGGAAGGGGCAAAAAATAAAAAGGGGACAAATTATAGGAAGGGTTGGAAATACCGGCAAATCAACTGCACCTCACCTTCATTATGAAGTAATTAAGAATAAGAGACCTGTTGATCCAATTAACTTCTTCTTTAATGACCTCACTCCTGAGGAGTATGCTATGATGATTGAATTATCACAAAGACCTTCACAAACACTTGATTAAAATATCATGCCTTACAAAAAGCCTGTTATTAAAAAGGTTTATTATAGAATTGGTGAGGTAGCCGCTATTTTCGATGTGAATATTTCTTTAATTCGTTTCTGGGAAAAAGAATTCGATATCATTAAACCTTTCAGAAATAAAAAGGGTAATCGTTTTTTTACTCAGCCAGATGTTGACAATTTCCATATTATTTACCATCTCGTAAAAGAGAGAGGTTATACACTTCAGGGAGCTCGTGAAAAGCTAAAAGGGAAATATGCAGAGGTAGCCGACAATCATCAGATCGTAAAGACTTTGCAGGAGATTAAAGATTTTCTTATTGAGTTAAAAGAAGAACTCTAGCAGTTACCCCTAATTTAATAAAGACAAAAGGTAGTATCAAAAGTACCTTTTATCAGAAAGATAATTAGTTATGTAATCTTTCACGCCTTCTTCAAGCGACATAAATTCCTGATGATATCCTGATGCAATTAGCTTGGTCATATCAGCTTCAGTAAAGTACTGGTACTTCTCTCTTATGTCCTCGGGTGTGTCAATGTATTCTATGTTAGCAGGCAATTTAAGAGCATTGAATGAAGCATTAACCAGTGCGTTAAATGATCTTGCTTTCCCTGTTCCAAGGTTATATAGACCTGAACGGGGTTGTTTTTTCATCATGTAGAAGAGAACATCAATAACATCTTTTACATATACGAAGTCCCGAAGTTGTTCTCCATCTTTAAATTCAGGCTTATGCGACTTAAAAAGTTTTACTTTGCCTGTTTCATTTATTTGACGAAATGCATGAAATATTACTGAGGCCATTCTTCCCTTATGATACTCATTTGGACCATAGACATTAAAGAACTTCATACCTGCCCAAAATGGAGGTTTCTCAGGACTCTCAAGAACCCATTTATCGAAATTATTCTTTGATTCACCGTACGGGTTAAGCGGTTTTAACCTTTCTACGATTTCATGATCATCTTTGTATCCCAATTCACCTAATCCATATGTTGCAGCTGAAGATGCATAAACCAGCGGAATTTCATACTGAGTACACAGGGTAAAAAGGTTTATTGAATACCCAAGATTAAGCTCATTAAAAACTTGAACATTAAATTCTGTTGTATCAGTGCGGGCTCCAATATGATATATGAAATCTACATTCTCACTATTTTTAATAAACCAACTAAAAAAGCTCTTACGTTCAACTTTCTCAGTAATCGACTTACCCATTAAATTGCCACTCTTTTCAGTCTTAGAAAAGTCATCTACTGCAATTATTTCGTTATATCCTTCTTTATTGAGCTTGGAAATAAGGCAACTACCTATAAAGCCTGCTGCTCCGGTTACTATTATCATTATTTGGATTTATTTTTCGAGTGACTAAAATGGTAAGATTGGAGAATTAATTTAAATATATCAGTATTATCAATGAATCCTTTGAAATTTTCAGCACCAACTCCATAAGCAAAAAGTATAACAGGAGTACCAGTGTGACCTGTTGTTGAAAAGTCAGGCTGCATCTTAGTCTCATCAGTTGAATTTTCAACCAATGTAAGTCCACCGGTTTCATGATCAGCTGTAACAATCACGAGCGTTCCGGTATTTTTATCAGCATAGTCAAGTGCAACACCAACTGCTTTGTCAAAATCAAGTAGTTCTGTAATTTGATACTTAAAATTGTTGTCATGTCCGCCCCAGTCAATCTGTGATCCTTCAACCATGAGGAAGAATCCATCCTTATTTTGTGAAAGTAACTCCAAAGCTTTTGAAGTTGATACAGAAAGCATGTCTCCTCTGCCATCCATTTCTTTAGGTGCATGTTCAGGGTATAAAAGTCCTGCTAATTTACCATGATGTATATTATCAAGATCGGCAACAGAGGTAGCTATCTGGTAATGTGTACGACGAAGACTATCTATGTAATTTTTATTGTCAGCTCTTTTAGTAAAAGTATTATAGCCACCACCAATAAAAACATCAACATCAGTATTAAGAAACTGTGTTGCTATCTCATCTGCTTTATCTCTGTCAGCAAGGCAAGCAATAAAAGATGCAGGAGTTGCATGTGTGATATCAGCGGTTGCAACTAGACCAGTTGATAGCCCATTTTCTTCTGCGATTTTCAGAATACTCTTGAGAGGTTTATTGTCAGGTGTAACCCCTAAATACCCATTATTAGTCTTAGAGCCAGTGGCGATAGCTGTTCCAGCAGCAGCTGAATCGGTTATATCATTGTCAGCTGAAGATGTTTTAACTAATGCTGTATTGGTGCAACGAGTTATATTTAATTTATAAGTTACAGCATTCATAGCTGCATAGATTTCTGTTAAACCCATTCCATCACCTATTAGTAATATTACTTTTTTAGGATGGTTGTCAGATAATTTGACTTTTTGAGACGATGATGTTTCAATAATAAATACTAATTGAAACAATATCAGTACTAAACTTAATGTTTTGTATTTATTCATAATAATAAAGAATAAGTCGCAAAAGTACCACTTTAAGTATCTCATAAGATAATTTAATGAGACAAACAGTTACAGACTTAATTTTTTTTTACATTTACGCCCTTATAAAAAAGCTGTATCAGATGATTAAATTCATTGGCCGGTAAAAACTTAAGAGTAAATCTGAATATTTAAAAAAATCCTAAACCAATCTTTATGAAAGAGAAAGTAGTAGCTATTCTCAGTGAGTCAAAAACGGCCAGATGGACCGCTTTGGCTGTGGTTGCTTTTACTATGTTAACAGGTTACTACCTGGCAGATGTAATGGCTCCTTTACAACAATTACTTGAAGCTGAAAAGTCATGGAGCGGAAGTGAGTACGGATTCTTTACCAGTGCTTACGGATGGTTTAATGTATTTCTGCTTATGCTGATCTTTGGTGGAATCGTACTTGATAAAATGGGAGTAAGATTTACCGGAATGGGCGCCACAATTATAATGGTTGCCGGTACAGCAATCAAGTATTGGGCAATTTCAACTCATTCTCTAGATGGTATGGTAATAATTGGCATGAAAGCTCAGGTCGTTATTGCTGCATTAGGTTATGCAACATTTGGAGTCGGTGTAGAAGTTGCTGGTATTACAGTTTCAAAGATTATCGTAAAATGGTTTAAAGGGAAAGAACTTGCATTAGCAATGGGACTTGAAATGGCAACTGCCCGTTTAGGAACAGCATTGGCACTTTCAACATCAGCTCCTATAGCCAGAGCAATGGGTGATGTTTCATTCCCTATTCTTCTTTGTCTTATCATGTTATGTATAGGTACTATTGCATTCTTTATCTACACATTTATGGATAAGAAACTGGATGCTTCTATTGCTGCCAGAAATGCTGGTCAGGCTGATTTCCAGGAAGAAGAAGCTTTTAGTCTTAAAGATATCGTTTTCATTATTAAGAATAAAGGATGGTGGTACATCGCAATACTTTGTGTTTTATTCTACTCTGCTGTATTCCCATTCCTTAAATTTGCTGCCAATTTAATGGTGAACAAGTTTGGCGTTGATCCGGATTTAGCAGGACTTATTCCAAGTTTGCTACCATTTGGTACTATCTTTCTTACTCCATTCTTTGGCAACTTATACGACCGTAAAGGAAAAGGAGCAACTATAATGATAATTGGTGCAATCATTTTGATATTTGTACACGTATTGTTTGCTATTCCTATTTTCAACAACTTCATCATTGCAATTGTACTTACAATCCTCTTAGGTATTGGATTTTCACTGGTTCCATCAGCAATGTGGCCTTCAGTGCCAAAAATCATCCCTGAAAAACAATTAGGTACTGCTTATGCCATGATTTTCTGGGTTCAAAACTGGGGATTGATGGGTGTTCCAGCTCTTATTGGTTGGGTACTTGATAGATATTGTATTATTGGAAAAGTGCTGAACGAAGATGGTAAGTTAGTTACTCAATATGACTATACTATTCCAATGCTAATTTTTGCCAGCCTTGGTGTTCTTGCTTTAGTATTTGCATTTTTGCTTAAGAGGGAAGATAGAATTAAAGGTTATGGCCTTGAATTACCTAATATGAGTAAGTAATATCTTTTTATATTGCTAAAGGGCTGTTATTAGTTTGATAACAGCCCTTTGTTATGCTTTCAGTCTAGGTGTTCATTTATGAAATTGCCTTTTGCATTTTTTGGATTATCAGTTAAATGCTATAATGAAAAAACCTGCCGGGATTGCAGGTTTTTTTTTGGTGAGAAAGGATGCACAGAATGCCGGGAAAGTTTTCTGTACATCAGAAGATTTATTGCTCTGCAAAGATGAAATAATAAATTTAGAAAAAGTGATCAAATTATCAAACGTCCGGGACTAATTATCAAACGTAGCACTCTATCGAATATTCGTAAAATTTAGAGGTCAAAAAGTGGCAAAAAAGACTAAAAATTGCCCTTAAAATGATCTCTTTTTTACTGTTTTTTTAAAATAAAAGCCGAAAAAGGCTGCATCAAAATAGAATCACCTGATATTTTACTCTTGTCTAATAAATTAATGAACGTTCCTTTTTCATTTAAACTGGATGTTGCATCAGTCGGATTAAGGTTAAACAATACTAAAATTGTATCCTTCTTATTATGTCTTTTATAGATCAGGATATTTTTATCAGCTTTTATAAAGTCAATTTCACCATCTGAAAGAACTGTATTCTCTTTTCTAATCCTGATAATTTTTTTATAAAATTCCAGCAGTTCCTTATTATATATTACATCATCGAACTCCTTTATCCCAGCTTTAATATTTGTTCTTGTTTCCTTATCGAAAGAATACTCAGGCCACCACAATGGTTTTCGCTCATCAGGATCATCACCACCCCACATACCTAATTCATCACCATTCCAAATATGAGGACTTCCTATAAGAGTGAATTGGTGAACAAGGTAAAGTTTCACTCTTGTATAAGTATCAGAATTTGGTCGTCCACTAATATATGTAGAGTCTTCATAAGGAGATGCATGGTACTTGTATTTTCCTTTATTTAAGAAATCAGATAAGAGCCGTGGACTATCATGAGTTGAAGCAACGTTCATCATAGAATACCGAAAAGGTTTTTGCAGATAGCTCCATTCTTTTTTTAGACTATCAACTAACTGGGAAGCATTTGATATTGGAATACCTTTGGCAAAGAACCCACGTGCCGGCCTGTATAACTGATAAAACATAACAGCATCAAAAATTGTGGGATTTGCATATTGACCTGGATTCATAAATGTTTCGGGCCATTTCTCCCACCATATTTCTCCCACAAGATACGCTTCGGGATTAATTGATTTAACGAAATTACGATAATCACGCCAAAAGCCCATAGGAATTTGGTCGGCAACATCCAATCGGAAACCATCTATACCTTTTGTGATATCACCATCTGGAGCTAGCCAACGTTTAGTAACAGCAAATATGTGTTGTTTGGCACCTTTGTTAACATTACCTTCATAAGGATGACCTGATATTCTCTCTGTTACTACATTAACTTTCTTTATCTCAGGAAGACTGCTAATATTAAGCCAACCTTTATAAGTAAACTCATTTTGTGGTGTTTTAGGATCATCATATGTTACAACTTCATACCAGTCCTTATAAGGTGACTTCTGTTGATTTTTCATAAGATCCTGCATTGCCCAGAAAAGAACGCCTGTATGGTTCCATGAATAGTCTACAATGACCTTAATTCCTCGTTTATGCAGTTCCTGAATCAGTTTCAAGAACATTTTATCAGCAGATGTCCATTTCCATGTAGAAGGATCTGCAGGATTTTCTGATGCTATTATTTTCTGATCTCCTTTAGGATCGGGTCCAAAGTTAATGTCAACATGATGATAGTTTCGAGCATCATATTT
>JBLMZZ010000215.1:0-4749 GCA_050259095.1 Omnitrophica WOR_2 bacterium
CCATTAACACCCATTACAAGGTCGAAGTGCATCGGGCTTTGAATAAATCCTTTTTTAGCTAAACGCAAAGCCATGTCAATCATACTTTTATCAAATACTTCAAGTTCAGGCTTTATTCCGAGCTTTATCATGCGTTCACCAAAATACTTAATGGTGTTTTCAGTGTTAAAGAAAACTTCATCACCGCCAAAATTCAGGGTTCCGCAATCAAGGGTTGCCATTTCTGGAAGGAGCTCTGTTGGTTGCAGTCTTTCATCATTTGTCATGCCAACTGCGCCACCGGTTGATGGTTGAATGATCACATCAGGGATTACAGCTTTAATAGCATCAATGATCACTTTAAAGCGTGATTTATCCTGTGTAGGAGTTCCATCATCATACCTAACATGAAGATGAATGATACTGGCTCCTGCATCATAAGCTGATTTAGCTTCGCGAACAAACTCCTCAACTGTATATGGAACAGCGGGATTATGCTCTTTCATTACTTCTGCGCCACTGATGGCTGCTGTGATGATAAGTTTTTCCATGGGTTATACTTTTTGAATGCGTTGAGATTTAACAGGAACTACACATGTTCCACTTGCTTTGCATACAATAACAGGTTCGGCCAAAAAATCAGCTGCCGAGTCAGAGATATCAGGACGCGGAACTATGACCTTTCGTGCTTCGAAAGTCATTTTACGTGATGAATTACCAATGTGTGTGATCTCACCGGTAGCTTCAATATAGTCGCCGGCATAAACAGGAGCCATAAATTCAACCATATCATAGGCTTTAAACAGGCCTTCGTCTCCATCATTTCTGATAAGCAATTCGGTGGCAACATCACCAAAAAGTTCAAGCATCTTGGCACCATCTACAAGATTTCCGCCGTAATGTGCATCATGCGAACTCATGCGTAGTCTGATAAATACTTTTTCCATTGTTTTTTGTGTTTTTACCGGTTGCTGGTAATGTAACCGGAGTATCCAATTAATTTAGTTATTTTTTCTGAAGGAACCCGATCTTTAAAATTAATTATTGCTATTGCGTCAAAATTAATCAGTTTTTCTGAAGCCGCAAAAATAAAGAATGGGTATTGTGAATTAATTAACCAACGTATGTTACTCGTGATAAGCGACTAACGTTAAATTAATTAACAACCGGAAGCGTCAGTTACTTCCTCCTTCAATGGCACTCTGAAGAGTTGGCCCGAAGGTTTGATGGCAAGAATCAAACGCCTGCTCCAAACAGACGCTATTGCTACCAGTATCCGGGGCCAGATGAGCCAGTGAAGTGTATAACCCAGTGTGAGAAATAGTAATGGGTCTTCGAGTTGTGAATGTGAAATGGCAATGTGATGATTCAAAAGGTCGGCATCATTCTTAGTCATGCGTTGTTTCTCACGTTGATCAATCATTATGGCTGAACCATATGCAAGCCCTACAAGGTTTGCTACAACCCATGAGAATGTGGTACTGCGGGGTAAACCCATCACCGACATCAGCGGTGCAAGGGGCCTTTCAAAGATCTTGATAAGCCCAAACTCTTCAAGCAACTGTTGCAGAAACAACAACACATTTACAAGGATAAATATCTTAAGTACTGTGACACTTACCGATGTGAACCATCCATAAACGGCAGTGGTAAATGGAATCTGTGCAGGAACATAAGATTTGTCGATTTCAGACAGACTGCCGGGCATCACTAAATTCAATATGAGTGCCACTGCAACGCTGCCGAGCAGACGTATAAGATTGATACCTATGGCCGATGTTCCGGTACGCTTCATTACCGCCGTTTCAATAATAAAACCGTGTGATACTAAACACATTGTGGCCAATATCATTCCTTCACGCAGTGGCAGGTCGAGCAGGGTAAGTACTGCTACCACCGAATAAATGTTCGTAAACATGCTTGTGATGAGTACAATAGCTGAAACCCCAGGCAAACCAAGATATTTAAACCATGGTCCGGTATATTGTGCTATAGCAGCCAATATGCCAAAATAATCCATGAGCATAACTGCGAAAGTTACAGGAACGGTAATCTTGATTAACCACCAGGCAGTCTTCAGTCCTTTGGGGGCTGAACGTCTGAAACTGTTAATGATACCTGTAATTAATGCCGACATGAATTCTTAATTGAACGGCAAAGATAATACAATGTTTCAAGTGTAAAAAGCCCATTTTGCATCCTTAATTAAGATAATACATCAAGATTAATTAAGAGTTTATTATTGAAAAATTCTTTGATACCTTTGACGCCTCAACTGGATATCATGACAACGTTGGAAGTCATAGCCCTTATAGTTTCCGGTGTCTTTGTAGGCTTCATCAACACGCTCGCGGGCGGAGGTACTATAATTTCTCTTTCGCTCTTTATGTTTATGGGTTTGCCTGCCGATGTAGCCAATGGCACTAACCGCATTGCCGTGATACTTCAAAATTTCACCTCATCTACTTCCTTTAAAAAGCAGAAACTACTCGACACAAAAAAAGGTCTCATACTGGCAATTCCTGCAATCATTGGATCAATGATTGGTGCACAGCTTTCCGTTGAAATTGATGAAGCAACTTTTAAAAAGGCAATTGGACTTGTAATGTTAATGATGATTTACTTCATGGTGGTCAAGCCTGATAAGTGGATTAATGGTCAAAAAGCATTACAGGTTAAAAAGGTAAGTCCACTGCAATTGATAATCTTCTTTTTTATTGGTATCTACGGTGGTTTTGTGCAGGTAGGGGTGGGTTACTTTCTGTTGGCAGGTATTGTGCTTGGTGCAGGTTATGAACTTGTGAGAGCCAATGCCATTAAAGGATTTATAGTAATGCTGTATACAATATTTGCTCTCATAGTCTTTGTGTTGAATGATAAAGTTAACTGGCAATTTGGGTTGATACATTCAATTGGCAATGTAACCGGGGCTTTCATAGCATCAAGATATGCTTTAACCTGGGGCGCGGGCTTCATACGATGGTTCATTGTAGTAATCATCATCATCACCTCTTCTGATCTTTTTGGTATTATCGATATCAGAAGTTTCTTTCAATAAAGTATTTGTCAGATAGAAGCTTTCAGCCTGTTAATTGTTCTTGGTTCTTTGTTTTTTGTTGTTAAGCCAGTAATCAATTACAAGTCAGTTAGGATTGTTCTGGGTCGGGTTTGGAACACGGAACATGAAACATTGGAACATAATTGAATAATATCTGTCAAACACTGAACACTGAACTCTGAATGCAGAACAGGCTCTATTCTTTTAAGTTCTGATTTTCATAATGATCAATGAAGAACTATTAATACAAAAGAAGGTTTAACATCCGTTCAACATACGTTTAACTTCCGTTTAATATCCATTATAAGCGGTACCTGAACGGTTGTTGAAAGGTAGTTAAACGGATGTTAAACGGATGTTGAAGCAATTTAAGACTCAAGCGATCCTCAAGTTTTTCAGCCCAGTGTGAAGCCATGTGTCATGAACATTCAACAAACAAAAAACCCACAGCGTGGGTCTTTTTACTACCAAAACATGACACCAGGGTATAAAAAGGTATCATAGGTTATGGTTCATCGCTTTCATCACAATATTATCCAGAAGCAGTGACACCTGAAACAACAGCTATTAATTCTATGAATAATTTTTCAAGGCAATATTCACAGAATCAGGCTAATTTAAGACAATTTAAAAATTTCTTTGAACATGAGTTATACATTACTATACACTAACTGCCTTTGGAAGAGTAAATTTATTACAGACTTTGGGTACTATTGGTGGCAAACGATCAACCAGCTACCAATTCGTTAATATTTTTAAGTATGATACAAATGTCCAACATAACAACAGTGCGTATTATATTAAACTATTATTATGGCGAAATTGTATCAGGGTTTAATCTGCAAATATTGATTTATGTTATTATACCATTTCTGATTACGATATTGATTAATTATTTTTATCTTTATAAAAGGCGAGTGAACTTGGATATAAAATACAAAAATGAAACTAAAGCTAAGCGAAGATTGGGTTCAATATTGGTAAATGGCTATATACTTGTCTCTACTTTTCTATTATTTTATTTCCTCTCTAAGTATTCACTACCGTACCACGGTTAATCGCCATCATTTCTTATAAATTGGTCTATATATTTTGTTCTTTGTTCTTGGTTCTTTGTTTAAAAAGGCTCTCAGCTATCAGATCAAATAGCAAGAAGCTTTGAGATTAAAGATTATATTTGCTTATTAAATTGAAAGCAAATGACGTATACGGATTTTTATGATATTTCAAATAAGTACACTCGTGGAGCAATGACTTTATGTCTAAATATAAATGCAGATTTTTATAAGCTTTTCAAAAGTGAATTTATTCCAGAATATGTTGTAGAATGCACACCATGCTTGGGATCAAAGGCTTATGATTTTTTGGATTCTGGATATGCAGGTCTTAATCTTGTTTCAAAAAAAGTAATTGAACTATTTGAAAGTAATGCTATAAGCGGTTGGAGTGGTATACCTGTGAGAATAAAGGGTTATGAGGGATCTGATTATTATATTTTAACGGTTACAGGCCGATGTTCCGAGATAGACTATGGAAAAAGTGAGCCATTTATTATGGCTCCTTTCACACCAACAGGAAGACCTTTTGAAGCTAAAATAGGTCTCTATTTTGACTTGAATAGCTGGGATGGTCAAAAAAATATATGCTATGAAAACAAAATATTACCTTAAAACAAGTACATTAATAGTTATTTGTTTCTTAATGATTTCCTC
>JBLMZZ010000216.1:0-8622 GCA_050259095.1 Omnitrophica WOR_2 bacterium
GGTTTAGACAGATAATCATCACAACCTGCAAGCAGGCTTTTTTCCTTTTCACCAATCATTGCATAAGCGGTTTGAGCTATAATAGGTAATTGAGGATATTTTTTCTTAATCAAACCGGTTACATGATAACCATCCATTCCTGAAAGTTGAACATCCATCAATACCAGATCAAACTTAGCACCACTTTCAATAACTTCAACAGCCTCTTCCCCACTCTTTACCCATGTTATCTGAACCCCTGATCTTTTGAGTGTTGCTTCGAGATAAGAGTAATTAGAAACCACATCTTCAACAATCAAAATTGACTTACCCAACCAGACATTATAACTTTCGGTAACATTAGAAATTAGCTTTCCAGCCATAGAATGATAATTAGTTTTTGAAGGTTTTACTCTCCAATCAAAGGCAAAATTAATAATTCTATAATATTTTATAATGAAATAGTGCTTATTTATTAGTCTTTAGTAAGCCTGATGCAAAAATCAAAGTTAACCATTTGATTATAACCTCTATTTTTGCATCATGAAAAAGAGGAAGATTGCATTTCATACTTTCGGGTGTAAGTTAAACTTTGCGGAGACATCATCAATAGCAAGGAATTTCACTGAGAACAATTATGAAACCGTTGATTTTAAGGATAAAGCCGATATATACGTTATTCATTCATGCACCGTTACCGCACAAGCTGAACACAAATGCAAAGCGGCCATCAGACAAGCGCAAAGGAGAAACCCCGAAGCTTCAATTGCAGTTATAGGTTGTTACTCTCAACTTAAACCTGATGAGCTACTTAAAATGCCCGGAGTAAACATTGTGCTGGGCAATAATGAGAAGTATGGTTTATTTGATATCGTAAACAGTGATAATTCATCGGAACATCGCGATGATGAATTCCATTATCACGGACATACTTTGCCTGAAATAAAAGAAAATAAGGGTGTTTCTGATAAGGAGATAAATACATCAAGGAAATTTCAACCGGGATATTCGGTTAACGACAGAACCCGTTCATTTTTTAAAGTACAGGATGGTTGCGACTATTTCTGTACATATTGTGCTATACCTTTTGCAAGAGGACGAAGCAGAAGTGCCACTATTGCTGAAACTCTTAGTGTTGCTCAACAAATAGCTTCATCGGATGTGAGAGAAATAGTGTTGACCGGTGTTAATATTGGTGATTTTGGCCGGCAACACAACGAATCGTTCTTTGATCTGGTAAAAGAACTTGATCTTCTTGAGGGAATCGACAGAATTAGAATTTCGTCTATTGAACCCGAGCTTTTATCTGATGATATTATCATGACTGTTGGTTCATCAAATAAACTGATGCCACACTTTCATATTCCATTGCAATCGGGCACTGACAGGATACTTTCACTCATGAAGCGTAAATATAAAAGAGAACTCTTTGCTGCCAGGGTTAATAAAATTAAAGAACTCATGCCTGATGCGTGCATTGCAGCTGATGTTATCACAGGCTTTCCCGGTGAAACAGAAGAAGATTTCAACGATACTTATGATTTTATTAAATCTCTGCAACTTTCTTATCTTCATGTCTTTACTTACTCTTCAAGGCCGGGAACAAGATCAGCAGAGATGGAAGCACAAGTTACTGAAACTGAAAAAACCAGAAGAAGTAGAAAACTACATGAGCTATCTGACCAAAAGAAACAATCGTTTTATGTTCAAAATCAGGGGTCTTTGCAAGAGGTCCTTTGGGAATCTGATATTCAGAATGGATTTATTTTCGGCTTTACCGGCAATTATATCAGGTGCAAAACGCCTTCTGATTTCAACAAAGTAAACACAATAGAGAAAGTTATTCTGCAATCAGTTGATAATGATGGTGTTTTTATTGTTAATGAAGCTGTATAATAGTCTGATGCAGGTATAGTGTTTTGAAAATTGCTCTTAACTTAATGATAGACTGCCTCATTCAAAGAACGTATAGCCAAAACTTTATAAATTATGAAGAAGCCGGAATTCGATTATAAAGACATTTGCCTGAAAATGTGTGAACTTGGCAAACAAACAGGTAGTTACATTCTTAGGCAGCGTGATGAGATTGAGATGGAACAGGTGGAGGTAAAAGGTGAGCACAACTATGTTACCTATGTTGATAAGACTGCTGAAAAGATGTTGGTTGATGGTCTGAGGGTACTAATGCCCGATGCCGGCTTTATAACAGAAGAAGACACTGATTCAACAGTTGGTGAAGTCTTTAACTGGATTATTGATCCACTGGACGGGACTACAAATTTTATTCATGGTGTTCCTGTATTCTGCGTAAGCATTGCCTTGAAAGAACATGATGACATCGTTGCAGGTGTTATATATGAGGTAAATCGTAAGGAGTGTTTCTATGCCTGGAAGGATGGTGATGCAATGCTCAATGACCGTATCATAAAAGTTTCGGCAAACAATGATTTTAATACAGCACTTTTGGCAACAGGCTTTCCGTACTATGATTATGGAAAACTCGATGAATATATGGAAGTATTCAATAAAATGATGAAACAGACTGCCGGCTTACGCAGACTGGGATCTGCCGCTGCTGATATGGCTTATGTTGCTGCCGGAAGATTTGAAGGATTTTATGAATATGGACTTCACCCTTGGGATGTAGCAGCAGGAATAATAATTGTACAAAGAGCTGGAGGTATAGTAACTGATTTTAAGGGTGGTAATAATGCTCTGTTTGGCAAAGAAATGATTTGTGGAAATAATTCTACCCACGAGAAGATGCTCGAAATCATAAGAATGCATTTTAAATGAGTTGAGAGTTAATCAAATATTTTCTGTTACAGTAATAAGTCTTACTGACTTATTGAAATCTTCTCTCTTAAGTAAAATTTTCTTCAAGATTATTTAGGTTATAATTTAAGCTACAGTCTATTGTAATACTTAGCTTTTGTTATATGATTACATAAGAGAACTGCGAAGAAAGCAAAGAATCTACAAAAAATACATACCATCTATATCATTTATATTTGTATTATATTAACTTTGCTTAGAATTATTTTCTTTTTAAAAACAAATCAACAGTGAGAAAGAATTTAAGCATCATGCTTGGTTTTTTTTTAATGTTCTATCTTCCAGTTACAGCTCAGCATGAAGCAGATAACTGGGTTTTCGGAATGATGGATGGAATAAATTTCAGTTCAGGTGAGCCTGTACCAATTGATCACATTGAAATGTGGACTTTCTATGGGTCAACTTCATTATCTGATCATAATGGCAACTTACTGTTTTATTCAGACGGAATGGAGATTTATAATAGGGAAAACCGCACAATGCCAAATTCTAATCAATTGTTAGGTAACTATTATAATCCTAATCCATGTATAGCATTTCTTAAACCTGGCTCTTCCAGCCAATATTATTTATTCACAGTAGGTAATAAAGACCCGAATAACTATAGACCCGGGGCAGAGTACTCTATAATTGACATGACACTTGACGGAGGTTTAGGTGATTTATTGGAGGGACAAATTAATATTCCATTGGTGGCTGCTGATAGTACATTTGAAATAGTTGCTGGAATTAAACATGGAAGTAGAGATGCGTATTGGGTAATATTGCGAAATCATAGAACCCCTAATAGAATGTTGTCGTTTTTAGTAGATGAATCAGGAGTGCATCAATCTCCGGTTGTTTCACCATGCATTCTTTATTATCCTACTGTTGGAAATCAAAATGAATTAATAAAAGTTTCAGCGGATGGTAAATACATGTGTTATATTACGCGCAGAAACGATGGAATAAATGTTAAGAAAGCAGAATTATATTCAATTAATAACATTACAGGAATTCTTACACCAATGTTTGTTTTCAACACAGGGTCTACTAATAATGAAGGGATAGAATTTTCAGCAAATTCTGATTTCCTCTATTTATCGAAAGGTAATGGTTTAAATTACAATTTGTCACAATACGACATGAGTAAAGCAACCAATGTAGCTCTTTTTGAAGCATCTGAAGTAGTATTAGGAAGTACAAGTACACATTTTTATGGCAATTTGTTGCTTTCAAACAATGGTAAAATATATATGGTTAACTGGGCCGATCTTAATAGCGGTGATCATCTTTCGGTTATTAATCAACCTGGTTTAAAAGGATCTTTATGTGGTTTTGAAGA
Organism: Omnitrophica WOR_2 bacterium; assembly: GCA_050259095.1. Lineage (GTDB taxonomy): Bacteria > Bacteroidota > Bacteroidia > Bacteroidales > Lentimicrobiaceae > Lentimicrobium. Next base: position 4,139 of record JBLMZZ010000216.1, read on the forward strand.
AAATGTTTATCCACTCGATATTGCTATGCCGGGATTACCTTCATTTGTAAGTTCATTTATGGCTGAATTTGATTGGACAGGGTCATGCGAAGGAGATTCGGTTAAGTTCACATCAAATTTTTATCCTACACCTGTCTCCTATTCGTGGGATTTTGATGATCCTGCCAGTGGAATTTCAAATACCAGCACTGAAATAAATCCTGCTCATCTCTTTCAAACTACTGGTAATCATACTGTTCAAGTTAGTGTAGTCTTTCCAAATGGAACAGAGCAAACTTCTTCGAGGGAACTAACAATATTCAGTATCCCACAATTTGATTTAGGAGATACTCTTCGAAAGTGTAAAGGAGCAAGCATTACACTAGATCCGGGAATAGGATATACTTCTTATCTATGGAGCACCGGTTCAACCGATTCATCACTTAATGTAACAACACCGGGAAAATATTTACTTACCGTTACGAATGAAGGAGATTGTTCTTATAGTGATTCAGTTGTAGTTGTTGATTATCCGGAATTAAAACTAATACATGATAATTTGACTGTTAGTCCAACAACATGTGGAGGCAATACAGGTGCAATTACCGGTGTTGATTTCAATCTTGATCCACCATATGATATTAGCTGGACAAATGTTGTTGGAGGGAACGTATTAGCAAATACTCCGGAAATCTTTAATCTCGGTGTTGGACTTTATAAACTCAGTGTTATTGATGCTAACAGTTGTTCAATGAACGACACTATCTTTAATATAGTTGATGTTGGAGACTTATTGATAGATACTGTAACCAATACAATGGCTTCGTGCACAACCGACGATGCTGAGGTTATGATAGTAGCTGTTTCAGGATTAGGATCAAGAATTCAGTTTTTTTTAAAACATGATACAGATACTTTAATGCAATGGCATAATGGATTATTTACCGGTTTAGGATCTGGAGAATATTATGCATGGGCCGCTGATTCAAGTGGTTGTAACTGTATATATCCTTATCCCATAACTGTTATAAGACCTGATGGACCTGTAGCTGAAATGCCGATTACTCTTCCCGCAACAGCTGGATTGGCTGACGGTTCAGTGATATTAACAGCCACCTCTTCTACTCCGGGTAATATTTATTATACTCTTAATGGAATAACTCAGACTAACAACGGGTACTTTGATCATCTCTTAGCAAATACATACATATGCACTATTAGCGATGAAGCTGGTTGCTACATTGAGGTTGAATTTGAAATAAAACCACTTAATTTAAATTATTTGGAAGCCTTAGCAGGGAATAAAATAGCTTGTCTTCATAATATTGCAAGAGTACCTATAAATGTGACTAATTTTAAAAATGTAAGATCATTTGAAACAACTTTGCACTATGATCCTTCAATTATGGAATGTGTTGGATATGGAAATGTCAATTCTTTATTGTTACCTGGCTTAATGCCGCTTACAACAAGTACACCAGGAGTTATTAATATTAACTGGCAGAGCTTAGAAAACATAACTTTACTAGATAACGATCTATTATTGGAATTGGCATTTAATACTAAAATTTTTGGCAGTAGTTTAGTGAACTGGGATCAGTCTGCCGGTATTTTTTATGATCAAAACGGATTAGAAATACCAGTAAAATATCAACAAGGTAATGTGGTGGTTAATAATTCACCCGAAATTACAAATGAAGATTTGAAAATCTGTGAAGCAACTGATTATATTCTTATACCACAGTTAGTAGGTGGAACTAATCCACTCTCCTATTCCTGGACTTCGCCCACAGGCAATTTTACCAGTCAGAATCTACCACTTTACAATACAAGTTTAGCGGATGAGGGCAATTACATTCTTATTGTAAAAGATGCAAATGATTGTGCTGATACTTCAAAAATTTCTATTACTGTGATTCCATTACCTTCGGCAGATTTTGAAGGTGACACAATGTTTTACGATAAAGAAACCCTCTTACAATTACCTGATTATTATTATTCATACGAATGGAATACCGGAGAGACCACATCATACATTCATGTAACCGAAGATGGCAGATATTCAGTTATTCTTAAAACATCTGAAGGATGTACAAAAGAAGAATCAATAGTCATGTTGAATTCTTTTGTTTCAATGCAGGTACCGAATGTATTTACACCAGATGATGATGGTTTAAATGATATTTTCAAACCCCTGATTGATGTTGAGAGAATAAAACGATTCCATTTATCAATTTATAACCGTTGGGGTGGATTAATCTTTGAAACAGTGTCATCTTCAAAGGGTTGGGATGGTAAGAATGAGGAAAACGGTATTTATAACTGGATAATAAACTATGAAACACTATCGGGTAAATTAATACAAAAGCAAGGATATGTGCAGCTTCTAAAATAAGTTAGTATTTTAGCAAAGCATTTCTATACTTTCAAGTAAGTTAACTACCAATCAATGAGATATTACATCCTACAATCCGGGTTATTATTGTGTATGCTTTTTGCCATCAACAGCTTAAGTGGGCAAGATATTAAAGAGAGTGATACCGGTAATTTGAATTTATCAAAGAAGCACAATAAGAAATCCTCTTTTATAAAAGATGGATCTACTACTATTGTTTATCAGTTTGATATAATGGATGAGATTGCTCCTCCTGCATGGCGAATGACAAGAAAAGCACTGGATGAAGCTATCACTGTTAAAGCTGACCTGATACTTATTCACCTGAATACTTATGGCGGTATGTTAGAGACTGCTGATTCAATAAGAACTGCCATTCTTCAATCACCGATACCTGTGTGGGTTTTCATTGATAATAATGCTGCATCAGCCGGTGCACTTATTTCAATTGCTTGTGACAGTATCTATATGCGAAAGGGTGCAAATATTGGTGCCGCAACAGTAGTTGATCAGGCAGGACAGGTTGTACCTGATAAATATCAGTCATATATGCGTGGTTTAATGCGATCTACTGCTGAAGCAACAGGCCGAAATCCTGATATTGCACAAGCAATGGTTGATCCTAAGATTGTTGTCCCGGGTATTTCTGATAGCTTAACAGTGGTTACATTTACCTCAACAGAAGCATTAAAATATGGATTTTGTGAAGCACAGGCAGAAAGCATTCCCGAAATCTTTCTACACAATAAAATCACCAATTATAAAATCATAAAACAACACCTGACAACCGCCGACAGAATAATTGGTTTTCTAACAAAGCCTTATATAAGTGGCATTCTTATAATGCTCATTATCGGTGGTCTTTACTTCGAGCTGCAAAGTCCCGGCATTGGACTTGCACTTGCAGTTTCAGTTACTGCTGCGGCTCTTTATTTTGCACCTCTTTATCTTGATGGATTAGCAGCAAATTGGGAGATATTAATTTTCGTTGTCGGAGTACTCCTCATTGGACTGGAAATATTTGTCATTCCCGGCTTTGGAGTTGCAGGGATCAGCGGTATAACACTTGCCGTAATAGGACTTACACTTAGCTTGATAGGTAATTCTGGTTTTGAGTTTCAGGGATTACCGGTAACTAAATTAATGGAATCTCTGCTCATAGTAATTATCGCAGCCTTCGCATCATTAGTTCTTTCCTTTTACACAACAAGTAAGCTATTTGGTAAAAAGACAATCTTTGGACAATTGGCACTTTTATCTACTCAGCAAACAAATATGGGCTATGCATCGTCGGATGTTAGATATACTGAAATGATTGGGAAAACTGGGGTTGCTTATACAATGCTAAGACCTGCAGGAAAGATTGAGATAAACGATGATGTTTATGATGCTGTGGCACAGACTGGTTACATTGAAAAGGGACAAACCATCCAGGTGATCAAATATGAGAATTCACAGTTAATCGTTAGGAAACTTGAATAGTGAATAATCTCCTTTCCAATGATTCTTGTTTAATAACCAGAGCAATCAAGTATGGAAAGGATAGAAATTACCAGAGAAGATATTACAACTCTAAAAGTTGATGCCATAGTAAACGCAGCAAAAAACAGTCTGCTTGGAGGAGGAGGTGTTGATGGTGCCATACATCGTGCCGCAGGTCCTGAATTACTGGAAGAGTGCAGAACACTTGGAGGTTGTCCCACAGGTGAAGCCCGAATTACCAAGGGCTATAGACTACCCGCCAAATATGTAATACATACTGTAGGACCCGTGTGGAATGGTGGCAATAACAGAGAAGATGCCTTACTTTCTTCCTGCTACAATGAAAGTCTAAAACTAGCTGCATCACATAATTGCCACACAATTGCATTTCCAAATATAAGTACCGGTATTTATGGTTTCCCAAAAGAACGAGCCGCCCAACTTGCAATCTCCACTGTAAAAGAGTTCCTCTCAAATAACCACATTCCAGAGAAGGTGATGTTTGTAACATTTGATGAGGAGAATCACGAAATTTATGAGAAGTTATTGGGTACGTAACATCTTCTTATAATTCAAAAGAGGGCCAGATCTTGATCTAACCCTCTCATTTTTACTTTGAGCGGAAAAC
>JBLMZZ010000217.1:0-11107 GCA_050259095.1 Omnitrophica WOR_2 bacterium
TAACCGATTGAAATATGTTACATGAACAACCAAAATGTCAGGGTCTTTAACTACAAGTGAGGCATAATTATCATGCGGAGGGTCATGTTTTAGAAAGATACGAGGGAGCTTCTGTTGAGAAGGTGATAAAATCTCATACTGATCAACCAAATAGTTTTTATCAGTCTGAAACAATATAATATCAAAATTGAGATTTTTAACTTCCTCAGCCTCAACTTCTATTACATTTAATCCAAATGGGAAAGTAAGACCTCTCCCATAATAACCTTCATCCTTTTTCCGGTTCACCGGTATGTATATATCGTATTCTCCTTGTGACAGATAAAATAAATAACTGCCGTGAATGTGCCATGTGAATATCTTCTTTCTTTGTTTTTTTCCCATCTAAACGCTCAATATCTTTATAAAGCAACAATAGGTGTACGCATTTGTTTAGATGAGCAACAAGATTGATTATCAATTAATTAGTCTTTAAGGTCAAGTTGGTAAATATTACTACTAAAGTGGTTGCAACTCTGTAATTAACTTAAACTCAATAAGCAAACAATTATCTTTGCATCATGAAACACTTTACTATTCCGGTGTTTGTGCCTGAACTGGCATGCCCTAACCGTTGTATATTCTGTAACCAACACAGCATATCAGGTTGTCATGAGTTACCTGATCCGGATAAGACTGTGTTAATGATAGAATCACGATTAGGTACTATTCCGGAAGCTTCCCATATAGAAGTTGGTTTTTTTGGCGGTAATTTTACAGGTATTGAATCTGAACTTCAGCATTCATACCTTTCAATAGCACATAAATACCTTCAAACTGGAAAGATCAATGCCATAAGAATAAGCACAAGACCTGATTACATTACTCCCGATTCGTTAAAGTTGCTTAAGTTATACAATGTCACAACTATTGAGTTGGGTGCGCAGTCTTTGCATGATGATGTTCTTTTAAGATCGGGCAGAGGACATACTGTAGCCGACATTATTAAAGCATCAAAATTAATAAGAGACAACGGTTTTGAACTTGGACTTCAAATGATGACAGGGTTACCGGGTGATTCACCCGATAAAGCTCTTGCAACTGCAAAGATGATAGTTGAACTTGGTGCAAGCTGTACCCGAATATATCCAACTCTTGTTATTAGAAACACTGAGCTTGCTAAAGAATGGCAGCAAGGTTTATATCAGCCTCAGTCACTGGAGGAGGCTGTTACTTTAACTGCTTCGTTGCTCAGCATATTTAAGAAGGGTGGAGTAAAAGTCATCAGGGTTGGACTACATCCTTCAGAGGATCTTATAAATGGTGACGATTTATTGGCCGGGCCTTTTCATGTGTCTTTTAAACAATTAGCTGAAACAGTATTATGGCGTGAAGATGCAGGCTTAAATTGTGACCCTATCGTTGAAAATGATAAGATTACAATTGAAAATAATACCATTACATTGAGAGTACCTGAATCAGAAATGAATGACGCTGTTGGTTATAATGGATCTACAAGAAAGATACTGGAACAGCGCTTTAGCAAGGTAACCTATTTGATTGAAGAAAAAGAACATGATGGATTACCCTTGATAATAGCAGATAAAAGAACTCCCCTACCCGTAAAAAACTCATTGAATCAAATAGGCAGAGTTTCTCTTCTTGATGCTGTACAGGGTGTTTATAAATCGATTTCAGGTCATCCTGATATTTTTATCTGTCAGGGTATTGAAGAAACTGTTATTGCCCCAAACCTGCCTGATGAGATCATAAGTAAACTTTTACTGAGCGGTAAGAAAGTCATTAAAGGAAGAAATAACCCTGGTAAAAAGTATCCTTTAAGTGCTTGTTATAATGCAGTAGTGACTGAAAAATATCTTATTCACAATCTTAAAATAACGGACCCTGAAGTTTTAGAAACTTTTAAACACAAAAAGCATATCCATGTCAACCAGGGTTACACCAGATGCAATTTGCTGGCATTAGATAATAACTTTATAACATCAGATCGGGGTATTGAAAACAGATTATTAGCTGAGGGTTGTAATGTACTATACGTTGATCCTTCCCCCATTATACTTAAAGGACAGAAACATGGCTTTTTCCCCGGATGTTGTGGAATATATGGTAAGGAAGTTCTTATTACAGGGAGCCTTAAATTTCACCCTCAGGAACATGTAATACGAGATTTCATCTCATTGTCAGGATACAAAACAAGAGAGTTATTCAACGGTCAGTTGACAGATGTAGGAAGTATACTTGTTTTTTGAAAGTTACTTAACTATTTTCTGCAATACCACTGGTTCATTAAACTGTTTTACAATCTGATCAAGGTATGATTTTATCTTACTGTAATCAGAAGGCTTATATATAGCTTTTAGCAAATGATAATCTGCATCAATATTAACCTTGCCCGGTTCACTTTTCACTGAATAATTTATTTTAATCAGTGAATTACTCATACTGAATTGCTCCGGTACCTTAACAATTGTATAACCATCAGGAATAATAATTTCGGTAGAGTATGCTTTATTTAGGGGGTAATAAAAATCAGATGGATAATTACGGCTCTGTTCCTTTAAAGGATTCACATTCATTGCTTCATTCATGAAAGGATCAATATTAACCGTAGCACCCGGAATTACCGGAATTAGAATTGTTGCGGTCACTTCATAAGGCTTATCAATCTTATTATAATTCTTCGTTTCTATGTTTGATGGTTCAAGAATATATCCCTTTTGGCGGTAATAATTCACAATATTGTCTTTGTTATCTTTAAACTGATCTTTTAACAGATAACTATCATATCCCGTAGATGACCTCGACATTTCAACTCTTGTTAACTCATTTTCAACAGGAGCATGAATAACTAGTGTTGTCTTTGTTGATGAACTGTCGGGGGTATTACATGTTACCCATTCCTTTTTGTTTTTTTCTATTATTAACCCTTTAGTATCGAGGCATCTTAATGGAATAAGTTTATCAGATAAAAGAGAATCTGTAGCGTCAGCAAATTTTAATTGGCCATTTATTCTTGCACCAATGAGAACATAATCATACAAGTGGAGGAAGGGGTAATCGGTATTAACAACACCATTTTCCTTCGTACTTAAAATTATTGGAAAAGCATCTATCCCTGCTGCACGAAGTAATCCTGTTGTAAAAAGATTTATACTTGCTGTATTACCTTTTTTTGTAGTAATGAACTCATTTACTGTTACCGGTGAATACTTACCTAAGACTCCATTCCATGAATACTTATTCTTAACGTATCTCACAATTGCTTCTATTCGTGAGTTTTCATCCATTGGGAGATAATAACTCATTTCTAGCAGGTTTTTTGCTTTATTAGCTGACTTATTTATAAAATCACCGAAATGATCATCTACCAGAAGATTTTTAATGCTTTTTTCCCATGTGTCATTTACATTTAATGGAACGCCGTTTAAATCAATAATTCTGGATAGCTGGAAATCTATTCTTGCAGGATTTTCTTCGGTAGCAGGCATATTATACATGCCGAAATGATAAATCATCTCATTGTATTTTATGTTGCCATACTGTGAATTCATGTTCTTTCCCAGAGAAAGTTCTTCAGTACCTTTAAATGACTCCTGAATGTCGGGCTTTTTACCTAGCTGTAGGAAAGCGTATTCATAAAAGGGAATCATTCTTACTTCAAGAAAGCTAAGCAAGGTAGGGATATTGTTTTGGAACTTCCAAGTGTGAATTGGCATGAAGAATGGACTCGTGATAGTGTACTTGAACTCAACAATTGAACCTACCTTAACATCGGGAAGTTCGACTGTAATGAGCGAGTAATTGTCATTTATCTCAACTGGTTGATACAAGGTTCTTGGCAATTCAGTCATTCTCCACACCCTATCATAGAGATTCCAGGTATTTGCCTCTAAATTGCTAAGTTTCTCCTTAATCGCTCCCTCATGATATAAGGGAATTGTTATAAACCTGTTATCAAGGCCGCCTTCATCAAGAATTTTAAATCGCATAAAGCGTTCAAAGATTACCTGAAATTTATCTACATCCCTGTTAAACCATAACTTCCCCATGTCGCAAATTGCCACTGCTGAAGCAGTCTTATCAATAGGACATACTTCCATCTGCATTTCTTCGGGACCTAATTTACCATACTGGTAATAAGTGTACTGCGCATTAGAAGAGAGAGAGCAGAATAACAGTAAGAATAAGCTATAATAGAAATTCCTCATCGGTATGAAAGGTTTAATTATTACTTTATCTTTATAGTTTTAGGACAACAATTAAAAAGATAACCTTACTCAAAAGTATAGCTTTTCAACCATATTTGAACTAATTTTGAAACCAAATTATCAATTAATTACTTGATACCTAAAGAAACAATACAGGATATATTTGATGCTGCACGCATTGAGGAAGTAGTAGGTGAGTTTGTTCAACTGAAGAAGAGGGGTGCAAATCTACTTGGATTATGTCCCTTTCATAATGAAAAAACCCCTTCTTTTACCGTTTCACCTTCTAAAGGTATTTATAAATGCTTTGGCTGTGGAAAAGCAGGTAACTCTGTAAATTTCATAATGGAGCATGAGAAGTACACTTATCCTGAGGCACTTCGCTATCTTGCTAAGAAGTATAATATTGAAGTTGAAGAACAGGAGCCATCACCTGAAGAAAAGCAGGCTGATACTGAAAGAGAGAACCTGTTTAGTATTCATACTTTCGCTCAAAAGTATTTTTCTGATTATATGACCTCTTCTGAGGAAGGTAAGGCAATTGGTCATACTTACTTTATTGAAAGAGGTTTTCATGAAGATATCATCAGTAAATTTCAACTGGGGTTTTCACCTACCTCATGGGATTCATTTACAAAGAATGCTCTTTTAAACGGTTATAAGGAAGAATTACTTGTTAATTCGGGCCTCACCATCAGTAAGGAAGGGAAACTATACGACCGTTTTCGCGAGAGGGTCATTTTCCCGATTCATAATCTTACGGGTAAAGTAATAGGATTTGGTGGGCGAATACTCACAGCCGATAAGACTAAACCTAAATATGTGAATTCTCCTGAATCGGAGATTTACAACAAATCTAAGAGCCTTTATGGAATTTTCTTTGCCAAAAATTCAATTGTGGCAAAGGACAACTGTCTTTTAGTTGAAGGTTACACAGATGTAATATCTTTAAATCAGGCTGGGATTGAAAATGTTGTAGCTTCATCGGGAACATCGCTTACAATTGAACAGATTAAGCTAATAAATAAGTTCACTAAGAATATTACCATTCTGTACGATGGGGATCCTGCAGGTATCAAAGCTTCATTCAGAGGCATTGATATGATACTTGAGCAGGGTATGAACGTTAGGATTGTTCTCTTCCCTGATGGTGAAGATCCTGATTCTTATGCCCGAAAACACAGGTCGGCAGATGTTGAAGCATTTATTGCAACCTCTGCTGATGACTTTATCACCTTTAAGACCAGACTTCTTTTATCAGAAACCAACAATGATCCTATAAAGAAAGCCGGCTTGATTCACGAAATCATTGAAAGTATTTGTTTAATCAATGATAGTATTATCCGGTCCCTTTATATTAAAGAATGTTCGGCTATAATGGGTATGGCTGAACAAACATTGCTAAATGAGTTGAACCGATTACTCAGGAAGAAAGCAATCAAAGGCAATTCTTCTCAGAATGAGCCTCCTCCTGAACAGGCTGATTATATTAACATTCCCCTTATTCCTGCCGAACCTGAGTTATTGATACGGGTTGATGACTGCAGTTCACAAGAACTTGATGTTATCAGACTTCTATTACTTTATGGCGATAAGGAAATTAACTATGATCATAAAGATGGACAGGATAAACAGGACATTCCCAAAACAACTGTTGCTCAACTAATCTGCAATGACATCAGAGCTAATCAAATAAATTTCGACAATCCTGTTTATCAGCAAATATTCGATATGTATGCTGCAGGTGTTGATGTTAATGAAGTGCCCGAAGATTCTCATTTTTTTCAATTCGCAAATCAGGATATTTCTAATTGTGCAATTGATATAATTACTCCCCGATATGAGATTAGCCGAGGATGGGAAGATTACCATATCACTATTCCAAACGAAGAATTGCAATTGCAGGAAGCATCGCAAAGAGCAATTTTATCACTTTTACACAGGCGACTATCAGTGCTGATTAATAAAAATCAAAGTGAATTGAAAGAACTTTCCCCTGATAGTGAAGCTTGGGCAGATCATCTTTCTCGGGATATCTTTTTAAAGAAGGCACGAAATGATATCAGTAAACGATTAGGCAGAATCCTTAATAACTAATTATAGTCCTTAAAACCCAAATTAAACTTATCTAAAGAACAATTTCCCCTGTGATCTTTATATCACTTGATGAAGCTCCAACAAGTACCTCATAACGACCAGGATCAATTACCCAATCTTTCTTATTAACATCAAATCGTGAGAAGGACCTCTTATTAAGTTTTAAGGTGACCATTTGTTGTTCTCCGGGCTTAAGTTCAATCTTAGCAAATGCTTTAAGCTCTTTCACAGGCCTGTCAGCAAGAGGTCTTTTTGGAGCAACATAAACTTGCACAACTTCTTTGCCTTCTCTCTTACCTGTATTTTTCAATTTTAAATTTACATTGTAGGTAAGTTCTCCACTTTTTGAAATTTCAAGATCAGAGTATTGAAAGGTTGTATATGAAAGACCATGGCCAAATGAGAATGCAGGTTTAAGATTATTTTTTTCCAAATACCTATAACCCACATAAATTCCTTCAGAGTATGGAACAATGAGTGATGGATCCATATAGCCCTTATATGCAGGGGTTTGGTCGTAAGAAGCAAGATACGAAAAAGGTAATTTGCCTGAGAAATTCTCTTCACCAAAAAGTAATTTTGCTATCGCATTACCACCTTCCTGCCCGGGGAAAAAGGCCTGTACCAAAGCAGGAACTTTATCCAGCCATCCACCCGTAAGTACCGGAGTACCACTAAACATAACAACAATAGTTTTAGGATTAGCAGCTGCAACAGATTTAATCAGTTCTTCCTGCCCGGAAAGAAGTTTAAGATTTCCGGTTCTGTCATAGCCTTCTGATTCAATATATTCGGTTGTCCCTACAAATAGTATCGCAACATCAGCACTTTTAGCGGCTTTAATTGCCTCAGCAAGCAAATTATTGCGTTGTTTTGAACTCTTATAATCCCAGCCGAATTGTATGATTTCAGAGCCTCCATTTTCATAATATTCAAGTTTTATTTGATATTCTTTTCCAGCAACCATGTTGTATTTTGCTGAATCGATAGTTGTACCATGATCACTCCAGTTATCGATAATTAGCTTGTTATCAATGTATAATTTTACTCCATCGTCACTTGCAGTGAAAAAAGTGTATTCTCTTGTTTCGGGCGCCTTTAAATTGCCTGTCCATATAATAGAAAAATTATCACTTCCGACCTCTTTAATGGGTGGTATATCATTCCATGAAAAATCTATGATAGGATCTCTTCTGGTAAAAACAGGTTTCCCATTGAGTTCCATATTGTTGAAGAACTCTGCTTTAAGTCCCGGTTTACCTTCCGATGATAGAAAATCAACAGGCACCGGTACAACAGGTGTTAGAGGTAACACTGAACCAAGTGTAAAAACCACATTTGATTTGTCTTTAACATATTCTGAAATGCCTTCAAATGGACTAATGTTGTAATAGGGACTAACATGAGAACTTCCACCTCCCCCTGTTGGTGAGTTTTTTGTAAGCGGACCAATGAGAGCAATTTTCTTAACTGTGTTTATATCAAGTGGCAAAAGGTTTTTATTTTTCAACAAGACCATACTGTTAACCGCCATTTCAAGTGCCAGCTTCTTATGCGCGTTAGAATGAAAAATTGTTGTATCAAGCTTATTTTCACCTTCTTTCATGTCGAAAATACCAGATGCAAACTTTACTCTGAGTATCCTTCTAACCTTTTCATTTATTGTTTCTTCAGTTACTTTGCCCGATTTAATTGCTTCCTTTAGTTTTTCAGGAGTGAATATTACTGCTGAGGGCATTTCAATATCAAGTCCATTGTTTGCTGCTAAAATGGTATTATGTGTTGACTCCCAGTCTGAAATAACAATTCCCTTAAATCCCCATTCATTCTTAAGTATCTTAGTTAGCAGTTCCTCATTTTCACTGCACCAAAATCCATTTACTTTATTGTATGCCGACATTACTGAATAAACCCCTGCCTCTTTTACAGCTGCTTCAAAAGAAGGAAGATATATTTCGCGCATTGTCCTCTCATCTGCTTTAACGTCAATTTCAGTGCGTTTCCACTCCTGATTATTAAGTGCATAATGTTTAATGCAGGCAATTACTCCATTTGTCTGAAGAGCCTTAATGTAACTAACAGCTAGCCGTGAAGTAAGAAATGGATCTTCTCCATAACTCTCAAAATTACGACCTCCTGAAGGGAATCTATGGATATTGACACATGGCCCTAATAATAGATTGCGGCCTTTGGCGAGAGCTTCTTTGGCGAGAGCTTCGCCAAATTTAGCAACAAGGGTAGTATCCCAACTGGCTCCAACGGATGCACCACATGGAAAGGCAGTTGAACGATTCCATCTTACTCCTAGTGGACCATCCGACATATTGAATCCCGGAACTCCCAAACGATCATTATCCGGTGTATCAAACCCGGTTTCAGGATCACCCGACAGTTGTTCAATCTTCTCATCAAGGGTCATCTGCTTTAGAAGATCTTCAACCCTGTCCTCAACTGCTGCATTTTTGTCATTAAAAACGGACCTCTTAGTACATGATAAACTTAGTACCAATACAAAGAAGATGAAAATTTTTATTGTTCTCATGTTATCGGAGTATTGTCAGAATTTAGAAATATTCAATAATATATGTCAATAAAAAACGAATACTCTCTTATGGGAATACTCTCTTAACAGCATCTTCAATATATTCTTTAAACCTGATGTTGAGAATTTCAACTGGCACTATATTTTTTGTTTTTGAGTCAGAATTCATTTTATTGAAAGTACCATTTGCCAGAATTTCGTTAATTACATCAACTAATTCTTCCACTTCTCTTTCATTATTTTCCAGTCCAAAACTAATCCGCAGAACACCTGCGAATTTAAACTTTGGGAAAAATGTTTGTATAAACCACTGAATACGTTCTATATAATGAGGAATATTAAGAATGCGTTTTACAGTGAGGTGGGCACAATGACATCCTGAGCGAATGCCAATACCTCTGCGTAGAGCCAGTTCTTTAGCAAACTTTGAAGGTATTTTATTTTTAAAACTGAATGCTATCACTCCTAATTTATTACTTAATAAAGGAGAATCATAGTCCTTAACACCATAAATTTTAATGCCGGGAATTTGACTTAATTTGCTTAATGCATATTTATTTATTGATCTTTCTTCCTGAAAGATGACGTCCATTCCAATTCGCTGTAAAATCAAAAGTGCTTTCCCCAATGCTGCAATTCCTCCTGCATTTTCCTCACCTGATGAACGTATGATTTGCATGTCATCGTCATTAATATTAAACAAGCCCTTTTTCATTATCAGAACACCGGTCCCGAATGGTGCATAAACCTTATGAGCCGAAAATGCATAAAAATCAATACTACTCTCTTCAATATTTATGCTGCGATGTGCAGTTAATTGAGCTCCATCAATTAAAACCATTGCTCCATTTGCATGAGCAATTCTGCTTATCTCCTTTAAATCATTACAACTACCTAGTACATTGGATGCACCTGAAAGTGCAACGACTTTAATACGCTTATTTCCAAAACGCTTTAATTGATTATAATCAGTGAGCAGATCATTGAGTTCTGATAAATCAAAAAAACCATCATCATCGATATGTAGCCTGACAATTGACCATCTTTTCAATCTTCGCCAGGGAAGATCATTAGAGTTATGTTCCAGGAAAGATGTTAAAATTACCGGTTCTTCACTTTCTTTATACAGACTTTCTAGTTGCCTTGCAACCAGATTAATTGCTTCAGTAGTGTTGGATGTAAAGATCATATCATAAACATCCTGCGAGGCTCCAAGGGCTTTACTGCAAATACGTTTTACTTCATTAACTACTTCATGTTGTGTAGTTATTGGCGCTTGCCAGGTTAATCTAACTGAATCCCAAATAGCTTTAAAAGTAGGAGTACTAGCGCTGTTATCGAAATTTATATAAGGCTTCAAACCTCTGGTGGTTGGTACAAGAGGTTGGCTTATCATTGTCTTTCTTAATTGATCAAGTAACTCCTTTCCTTTAAAACCTACAAGTGCATCATTATAAAGGATGTCACCCGGTGTGCAGGATGAAGAAAGCGTGTGGTTGTATAGTTCTGTTACATTTGACTTTTTCAACAGTTGCAATGCTCGTGCGAAAGCAATAATATTAATAATTGCCGGAGTCCCGGCTTCAAACTTATCAGGTGAATCATCCCATATTACCCAATCCTGTGCTACAAGTTTGGTGGTTCCACCTCCACTTTCAACAGGATCTCCTGATGGTAAATGTATCTTTTCAACCGCTAATGCCAAGACCGCAAATGGCAAACCCAACTCTGCAGAAGATAATACATGAAATGTTCCAACTTTAAGTTGCTTAACAAAGATTTCTGCTCTTGCTTTAGTTGTGAAAATCACTTGATATTTGCGACCATTAAGCTTGAGGTAATCAATAACTATCTCTCTCGACTTCTCGAAAAGTCGAGTTGATACAACAGAATAGTGTCCACTTCCCCGATGTACATTTGAATATGTTTCAAGAGCAGTTAATACACTGGCTTCTATCTGTTTATACAGTTCCATGCCTGTACCCGAGATAGTATCATTATGCTCTAAGGCATTACTTTTAATACCATTTGATTTATCGAACGTAGTTTCCATCAGTTATAAAGTATATGATATAAACAAATATAATCATTAAAAACTTATTTGCACTGAAGTTAAAATAAGAAAGGAGCAGAAACTCTCCTGCTATCTTGAAAAACCCTGAATACCTGTATAAATGAAATAGAAGCCTAAAGAGAAAGGGCTTATTACTAGTGAGAAAAGATTAAAGGAGAAGCCAATACTTACGAAATCTTATTTTCG
>JBLMZZ010000218.1:0-3881 GCA_050259095.1 Omnitrophica WOR_2 bacterium
AGTGGTTCATTACTGTTTACATCAAATACCCGTCCTTTAATAACAGCTTTTTCCTGAACCTTTTGGCTATATACATTCAGGCAACTTAAAAAGAATATTGTGAGTATAAAACGATTCATTGTTTAACATTTGATAGAAATTGATAAACAAAAGAAAAGGGGTCTTGTTCAATCAGCAATGATAGGATTTTTAAAGTTGTCTTTTATACATTAAAAATGGGTTGTAAGATCCCACATAAAGATCTCCTTCATTAAAGCAGTATCCATTGACCTGGCGTCCTCGCCTATTTTCTCCAAAGGTACATTAATTGATAGAAATTAATAATTGGTGGTGTGATATAATCAGTGAGTGCTAGTGAGTAAATTCCAGAGATTTATTTTTATCACCAAATGAAGTATCTGCTTAATTTGCAATTAAACAGAACAGCTTTTGCACTGCAAATAAAAAATAAATAGAAAATGGACGAAGGCCCTGCGATTAATAAAAAATTATTAACTCTGATCTAGCAAGGTTTCCACTCCCTGTAACCATTCCTTACTATATCCTAAAAGCAAGAAGGTGCACATGACAACACTTATCAAATTTCTTCTGTATTGTGTTAGTGGTATAAGAGTTTCATACTCTCATCGTAAAATTATTTTAATTGTTAAGGCTCAATTTATCGACCCTGATTATTAGTATTATTATGTAGGTTGTTTTATTAACAAATATTTATAAACAATCCAAATTTCCTGTCTACACTTCCTAAATAGAATTGTTGAACTTATTAGTGTAAAACAATTCGTGTGAACGAAAAATAACTAAAACGGTTCCTGAACAATATCTGAGCAAGCCAATGCTTTGAATATTAGTGCTAAGAATTACAATTCTGGTAGTGGCAGAAATGAGTTATCATTTTTCTCAATAATGCAATAATACAATACTAAGATGGAATTACCTTTCAAACATAAAATAAAAAACATTGGCACTAATGGCAATGGCTTCACAGAAGTTGCTACTACCAGACTAAAAGCTGCAGGCCAAAGCCAAAAAGACTCACTTTTTTCAATGTTGGAAAGCAATCCGGAAGGATTGACAGAGGAAGAGGTTGAGGACAAGATTGAAACTTTCGGACTGAATGAAGTACATCACGAAAAGGCACCTTCATGGTATCTTCAGTTATTACATGCATTTATCAACCCCTTCATTGGTATTTTGGTTCTGATTGCCTCTATTTCTTATATTATTGACGTTTGGCTTGTTCCCCCGAGTGAAAAGGACTACAAAACTGTATTCATGGTATGTATCATGGTCATGATAAGCGTTTTGATACGTTTCTTTCAAGAATTCAGAAGCAATCAGGCAGCAGAACAATTAAAAAGCATGGTGAAAACTACCGCTACCGTTTTGCGAAAAGAATCAGGAAAAATAGAAGTTGACATTAAGGAATTGGTTCCCGGCGATATAATTTTTCTTTCTGCCGGTGACATGATACCTGCCGATTGTCGTGTGATACAGTCAAAAGACTTATTTATCAGTCAATCAATGCTTACAGGTGAATCTTTACCCGTAGAAAAACGAAACCAGGCAATTAATAATGTAAAACAAAAATCGGTGCTCGAAATGGACAACATCTGTTTCATGGGCACAAATGTGGTGAGTGGTACGGCCACTGCCATAGTGGTTACTACCGGTAATCAGACTTATTTTGGTTCACTCAGTAAATCCATTGTTGGTAAGCGAGCCGAAACAAGTTTTGATAAAGGAATTAAAAAAGTGAGCTATTTACTTATCATTTTTATGATGATTATGGTGCCTTTGGTTTTCGTTATCAATGGTTTGGCAAAAGGCAACTGGTTAGAGGCTTTACTCTTTGCTGTGGCTATTGCAGTGGGTCTTACTCCCGAAATGTTACCTATGATTGTTACTGCCAACCTTGCGAAAGGTGCTGTTAATATGAGTAAGCGGAAGGTTATTGTTAAACGTTTGAATGCAATTCAAAATATTGGTGCCATGGATATGCTTTGTACCGATAAAACAGGTACGCTTACTATGGATAAAATTGTGTTGGAAAGGCACTTGAATATCTTTGGAGATACAGATGAAGAAGTATTAAAATGGGCTTACCTCAATAGTTTTCATCAAACAGGATTGAAAAACTTATTGGATGTGGCCATACTAGAACACTTAGAATTGCACAACTATTTGAGAGTTGAAGAAAAATTCACAAAAGTTGACGAAATACCATTTGATTTTCATCGCCGCAGAATGTCGGTAGTTCTCAAACAAGCTAACGGAAGACATCTGCTGATATCTAAAGGAGCAGTTGAAGAAATGCTCAAACTATGTTCTCATGCTTTTGACCCTGGTGAAGACAAGGAACTGCATATTGAAACAGATAATATCATTGAGATGGATGACAGAGTTCGTGATATTATTCTTAGCACATCTAATAAGCTCAATAAAGAAGGGTTGCGCGTATTATTGGTAGCTATAAAAGAGTTTGATGAAAGAGCACTTACTTATTCAATAGAAGACGAAAAGGACATGGTACTTACTGGTTTTATCGGTTTTCTTGACCCTGCAAAACCCTCGGCAGACAAAGCTATTGAAGCATTACAGAAATTAGGTGTGAGCGTAAAAATACTAACAGGTGATAATGAAACAGTAACAAAGAAAATCTGTCATGATGTAGGCATTTCATATACTAAAGTTTTAATTGGTAGTGATGTGGAACAAATGACTGATAAAGAACTTCAGGAGGAAATTAAAGATACTGCAATATTGGCAAAACTCAGTCCCATTCAAAAATCCAGAGTAGTGAAACTTCTGCAAAAAATGGGTCATACTGTTGGGTATATGGGTGATGGAATTAATGATGCTGCTGCTTTGCGCGATGCTGATGTTGGCATTTCGGTAGACACAGCAGTGGATATTGCCAAAGAAAGTGCTGATATTATTCTATTGGAAAAAGACTTAATGGTACTGCGTAAAGGGGTAATTTATGGACGAAGAACTTTTGGTAATATTATCAAGTACATCAAAATGACTGCCAGTAGTAATTTCGGGAATATGTTCAGTATGTTAGGAGCTAGTGCATTTTTACCCTTTCTGCCTATGTTGCCGGTACAAATTCTCTTGCAGAACTTACTGTATGATGTTTCACAAATATCTATACCCTGGGACGACATGGATGCTGAGTTCATAGAAAAACCTAAGAAATGGGAAGCTTCGGGTATAACGCGGTTTATGATGTTCATTGGTCCCATAAGTTCTATATTTGATTATGCCACATTTGCATTGATGTTCTTCTTTTTCAAAGCAAATTCACCCGAGCATCAGAGTTTATTTCAAACGGGTTGGTTTGTTGAAGGCCTATTATCGCAAACACTTATTGTTCACATGATAAGGACACGCAAAATTCCATTTATACAAAGTTGGGCAAAGGCTCCGGTTGTAGCATTGACATCACTGGTAATGTTCATAGGAATTCTTATTCCATTCTCACCCTTTGGATTAGCATTGAAACTAGAACCACTGCCCATGATTTATTTCCCATTCTTAATTGCAATTCTCACAAGCTATTGCTTCCTAACCCAATTAGTTAAGAACTGGTATATCAAGAAATTCAATCAATGGTTGTAAATCGCCATTAACATGAGCTGCAGATATGATTGTGAACAAAGAAGGAAATCTAAAAAGAGGAAAAGTATTTCATTTTCCTCTTTTTAGATTGTTTTGTGGGCCCATCCCGACATAAAGTCGGGAGACTACCGATATAAAACAAAAGAGATCATCATTATTTATGATAACCTCTTTTCCTGTTTTTTGGGCCCATCCCGACTAAAAGTCGGGAGACCACCGATATAAAACAAAAGAGATCATCATTATTTATGATAACC
>JBLMZZ010000219.1:0-2554 GCA_050259095.1 Omnitrophica WOR_2 bacterium
ATTATGGTAACAAGATGATCTTCTCAAATGTAAATTATGTAATACAGAAAAATGATTTTATTGCTTTTGTTGGCAAGAATGGTGAAGGTAAAACTACCATGGCAAAAGTAATAGTTGAAAACCTAGAACATACCGGTGAATGCAAGCTTGGATATAATGTTAAGATAGGATATTACGCCCAGAACCAAGCTGAATTGCTTGACCCTGAAAGAAGTGTCTTTGAAACAATTGATGATATCGCGGTAGGTGATATCCGACCAAAAGTGAGAAATATACTTGGCAGCTTTCTTTTTACCGGTGAGGATATTGAAAAGAAGGTGAAGGTACTAAGTGGTGGTGAAAAATCAAGACTGGCATTGGCTAAATTATTACTTGCTCCGGTTAATCTTTTAGTACTTGATGAGCCAACTAATCATCTTGATATGATGTCAAAAGATATCCTTAAGAATGCATTACTTATGTTCGATGGTACTCTGATAGTTGTATCTCACGATCGTGATTTCCTTCAGGGCCTTACCCGAAAGGTATTTGAATTTAAGGATGGGAATGTTAAACAACATATTGGTGATATATACGATTTTCTGGAAAAACGTAAAATAAGTCATCTTGATCAACTAACAATAAATAGTCCAAAATCACAAGCGAAACAATCTGCTGATGAGCCTTCAAATAATAAACAGCAATATGAAAAAAGAAAACTGTTTGAAAAAGAAATAAGGAAGGTCACTAATAAGATTGATAAAGCAGAAGAAGAGATTAAGCAGTTGGAGAATGAAATCTCAAGTATTGATAAAATTCTTGGAGACCCTTTAAAATACAAGGATGTACTTAACGATACTGAATTATACAATAAGTATAACAAACTAAAACAACAACTTGATCAGCTGATGATTACTTGGGGAGAGCTCAATGAAGAAGCTGATGAAATGAGAAAAAGCAATAGTTAAAAGACTTCTTTTTACTTTACTCTTTTAAGCATAGAATTTGCCGTTTCAAGGAGTATTTCTTTATGTTCATCAGATACATTGATGGTATCAAATATCTCCATTGCTTTATTGAAATATCCCTCAATAATTTCTTCCGTATCTGATTTAACATTCAGTCTTTCAAAGATTCTTAGGACCTGCTTTACTTTCTCTTCATTTGATAAACACTCTGTTGTGTAATGCTTATGAAGTTCTTTAAGTGTATTGGTGTCAGCTTTTTCAACAGCTTTAATATAAAGAACTGTTTTTTTATTCGTTGCTATATCACCTCCTGTTTGTTTTCCAAAAACATTTTGATCACCAAACGCATCAAGCAAATCGTCCTGAAGCTGAAATGCAATTCCAAGGTTTATACCAAAATCATAAAGTTTATTTGCTTCTTTAACTGGTGCTTCTGCAATCAGAGCACCTATTTTAAGACTTGCAGCTAGTAAGACACCGGTCTTAAGGCGAATCATATTTATGTATTCTTCAAGACTAACCTTATCATCCTGCTCAAACTCAACATCGTATTGTTGTCCCTCACAAACTTCAATAGCTGTTTGTGTAAAAACTTCCATTAATTTGGGCAATAAGTGAGGTTTACTTTTAGCCAATTCACCATAAGCAACTGCAAACATTGTGTCGCCTGATAAGATTGCTACATTAGTATTCCACTTCTGATAAACTGTTTCGTATCCTCTTCGTAAAGGAGCTTTATCAATTATATCATCATGGAGCAATGTGAAATTATGGAATATTTCTATAGCTGTTGCAGCAGGAAGTGCTAAATCGGGATTACCGCCAAACATCTGATTAGCAAGGAGTACAAACAAAGGGCGCAATCTTTTACCTCCCTGTTCAAGAGTATATACAATCGGTTGATAAAGCCCTGTTGGCTCTCCGTATAAAGGGAGATTCTGCAATGTCAAAGAAATCTTTTCCTGAAGTTCATCAATACTATACATAGTTTCAGACGTATTGAGTTTCAGAAATTTTCATAAGATAATCGCCATAACCACTCTTAAGTAAAGGCTGTGCTAGCTTTATCAACTGATCACTGTCAATGTAATTCATTCTAAAGGCTACTTCTTCAATACATCCAACCTTAAGACCCTGTCGTGTTTCAATAACTTCAACAAACTGTGATGCCTGTAGTAATGAAGAAAAAGTTCCTGTATCAAGCCATGCGGTCCCACGACTCATGACTTTCACCGATAGATTGCCTGCTTCGAGGTAATACCTGTTTACATCAGTTATTTCATACTCACCACGGGCACTTGGCTTTATTCCTGCAGCAACTTCTATAATTGAGTTGTCGTAGAAATATAATCCGGGTACTGCATAATTCGATTTAGGTAACTTTGGTTTTTCCTCTATTGATATTGCTTTGTTTTCTTTATTAAACTCAACAACACCATACCTTTCAGGATCGGATACATGATAAGCAAAAACAATTCCTCCCTTGGGATTCTTACATTCTGATAGTAATTTAGGGAGGCCCGAACTATAAAATATATTGTCACCAAGTATTAGAGCAGCATCATCTGAACCTATAAAAGAAGCCCCAATAACAAATGCCTGAGCAA
>JBLMZZ010000220.1:0-7011 GCA_050259095.1 Omnitrophica WOR_2 bacterium
GCAGGATAACCGTAAGTACTGGTAAGATCATAACATCCGGGGAATAAAGGAATCTCTCGCTTTATCAATGGAATTAAACAAGGGGTATTATGCGTGTAAGATATCCATCCCAAAGGGCATCCTCCATTTAGTTCAGCATCAAGTTGAGTGTAGCCGGGCAAATGATAGATGTCGTAGTTACAGTTTTTCAGAAATTCATTCCATTCACCTGACAGGCAATCAATGAAGGGCATTTTGCAGTAATCAGAAAAAGTAAGACAAGTTATTGAGTTTTGCAGTATCAGTAATTCATCAATAGATTGCTTTCCGCGATATTTGCTGCAAAGATACACATTGTTCGAGGTTGTTCAAAGTAGTTCAAGATGGTTCAAAGGTTGTTCAAAAAAGTTCAAGATAGTTTAAGATAGTTCAAGATGGTTTAAGGGGGGGCAAGGAGGTTCGATTCTTTAATTTTCATTCTTTATTTTCTTGTTTTTGTGTCTTTTAAACCGTATTTTTATATTGGAATATTAGTTCATAGAATGATGATCATTTAAGCTATAACGCAATGAAAAGACTATTCTTTTTAATAGCTCTTCTGCTATTTGCAGGAGCATTAACATCACAGAACTTTAAAAAAGGAAACGTTGTTGGTTTCCATGTAATGACATTCAAACTTAATGAAAATGTTACCAAAGATCAGATGAGGGATTTTTTGGCTAATGAGTTTGCACCTGCTTTCAATAAGATTTATAAAGGCGATATAACTCTCTATATTGCCAAAGGTGAAAGAGGAGATAACAATGATGGAATAAGCATAATATACCTCATTAAATCACTAAAACACAGAAATAAATACTTCCCTACACCGGGTGGCAGTTCAAAACTGAATGATGAGAATGGTGACAAACTTCTGCCGATGTTTGAAAAGATGGACAAACTTGGAACTATTATAAGTGATGATTACACCGACTGGGTAGTAATGTAAAACTCCACAAATCTATATCACCAATCTGACTAAAAAAATTTTAGTTTGGTAGTTTGTGTTCTAATAATTAGTTATTTAGCACTCGCAGAAGCACAACTACCGACTAACATGGAACACTATAAACAACTAGCCTCTGAATTCCTGATTAATTCATTTGTTGAAAAATACGATGCATACCGGCAATACATCGATGTGCTGAATAATGAGTTAGATCAACAATCAATTCCTTATCACTATACCTATGATGAGTTCTGCGTTGAACTTTTGAACAGGTTTCTTAATACTATTAATCGTTTAATAGCCTCAAACAGAATGGATGAATTCTCGGAAAAGTTTGAGGAGCTTCTTTCGGGGACAGTAAATGAAATCAGCAGAAATGTCTCTTCGTCAAAGTACTCATCATTTTATTCAAACAGAAGTTAATAGGTAAAATAGAATTACTTTAGCTAAAAATTACGATTAACCCAATAAGCCTTTTATTCAAGGGGCTAAGGCTGAAATGAGATTTATTGTTATCCTTTTACTTCTTCTTACTTCCGTTGCTGCTAATGCACAGCAGATGCTTGGTATTACGGCTGTTAAGTATTCGGGAACTCACTCAGCTTTATTAAATCCATCAACACCGGTACTTTCACCCTTATATCTCGACATAAATCTGGCAACAGTGAATGTTTCAGTCGAAAACAATTATATCTGGATGCCTGCTTCGGAAAACAAACTCGGGAGGCTCTTCAAACCCGAATTACTGAATGGTGATATACAGGCACTTAAAGATGATAAGTTGTATTCAGATTATAACACACCGGGAAATAAAAGCGGATTCATTGATATAAGAGTAGTAGGTCCTTCATTTACGATGATGCTTGGCAGGCATTCATTTGGAATATCAACAGGGGTGAGATCTGTTACGACGGTTAATAATATTCCGCAACACCTTGCCAAGTTTCTTTATGAGGGGATGTATTTTCCTGAACAACACAATATACGATACAAGCATACCGGCAATATGTCGTTTGCCACTCTTAACTGGATGGAAACAGGATTGAATTATTCTTATATCGTTAGGGCACGAAACAGGAATGTAATCTCAGCAGGCATAACTATCAAAAGTTTGCAGGGTTATGCCGGTGCATATCTGTATTCGAACTACCTGGATTACATGGTAATGGGTTATGATACATTGATAATATACAAGACAGACCTTCGGGGTGGCATTTCAGCACCGATAGGATATAATGACAATCAATTTAATAATGGACTCATTAGGGGAAAAGGAATAGGTTTTGATTTAGGATTCACATTTGAAAAGAAGACTAAATCATCAGGATGGTTGAATATGTATTCAAAGCCATGTGCTCAGGGATACACTCCTTATGTTTACCGCGCAGGTATTTCGTTGCTTGATATAGGTAATATTAACTTCACCACTAATTCACTGAAACTCAATGTTGATAATGGGAGTTTATACTGGCCCGACATTCGCAGCATTGGTAACACAACAGTGAATAAGATGATTGGTACAGTTAGTCATCAGTTCTTTGGTGATTCAACCCAAATGATTAGTGACAAGAAATTCAGGATGTGGTTACCGGCTGCTTTAAGTATGCAGGGTGATTTCGCTTTTAGAAAGAATATGTTCATCTCGGGAAATATTATCTTACCGCTCACAAATGGAAATGCATCGGTGGTAAGTCCGGCACTCGTGGCATCAGGTATCAGGTTTGAAAATAAATACCTGAGTATTGGTATGATTGCCTCACTTTACGACTGGCAGAAGTTACACATTGGGGTAAATGGTCGTTTTATGAATTTCTTCATAGGAACTGAAAACCTGATTTCGTTCCTTCGTCTGACAGATTATACGGGCACTGATTTATACGCAGGCATTCGAATCAGCCTTAATAAAGGACGTTGCCGACAAAACACCTCCAGGTGCCCTGATTTCTTTTAAGAATTACAAGCCTGAATTAAAACTCGTACTCACTTATAAGTGTACCGCCTTTAATCTTCACTTTTTTTGATTCAATAACTCCTTCAGGAAATTCTGTCACGGTGTAGTCAACATCGATAAGGGTACCACATCGGTCACAGTTAAAATCAAATGCCATTTCATGGCTGATTTGGGTGTCATTACCCTTCTTTTCTTTACCTGCAATGTCAAAATCTCCTTCTTCATCAGAGAAAGTATGTTTCTTCTTGCATTCATTGCATGTTAGTGCAAAAGTACCTTTTACCTTCATTATTGTGTGTTTTAATTGGTTGCCATATATAATGTGTGCCCTTTAAATAGCAGGAACCACTCTTTGTGTAAGCAATAAAATTAATGCTTTTGTATAGTATGAAGAATAAAAATTGGAGTTTTTTTAAATAATATTCAAGAGGGTTTGCAGCAGAAAAAAAATCAAAAAGGACCATTTTATAGCATTAAAAGCAAATTAACTTTATTACATTGATTCACAGTAATTTATACTCATTCTAAATTTTATTTTTTTTAACAATAACTGTCGGTTGTATGCTAATTACTAGTTATTTAGCAAACTTTTTGTCTAACAACCAAACCACATGGAAAACTACACTCAATTAGTTTCGGATTTCCTTATAGAAAGTTTCGTCGACGATTATGATTTTACCAGGGAGTACGTTGACCACCTGAATATAGAACTTCAATTACTGGATATTCCATATACTTATTCTTATGATGAATTCTGCATTGAATTACTTGAAAGATTCAAGTGCACCATTGATCGTATATGTACTTCACGCAGGTCATGGATTGACCTTCGTGATAAGTTTGGGGATCTGGTTTTCAGGACTGTTAAGGAAATGAAGATGGAGAAACTATCTATTGCATCTGAGCCTTATAATTAAAAAAAGCCCCGGCGAAAACCGGGGCTCTGGTATAGACCGATTTAACGGTTATTTAGTGATTACAATCTTCTTAGCAAAGAATTCGCCTGTATTGGTTATGAATTTAATCATGTAGGCGCCAGCATTGTAATTGCGAACATTCAACTGAATATTCTTGTCTTTCGCAATATTCTGCTGGTAAACGATCTTGCCTGAGTAGTTATACATAACTATTTGACTGATATCGTTTGTAAGAGAGATGTTAAGAACGGAGTTAGCCGGATTAGGATAAACGTTCACAGCATTCATTTCGAGATTACCTGCACTGATAACAGTTTCGCATGCTTGTTCGTAGGCTGATTCACAGTCTTCATAAACAGCTGATACTTTATAGCAGTAGGTAACGCCAAGATGAGAGATAGCCGGATCGGTATCGAGATACGATGTTTCGGTTGTAGTTGTCAAATAAACGTCATCACGTAAGATGTTATATCCGGTGATAGCACGGTCAGCTGATCTGTTTACCGAAGCAGTAGTAACACTGGTGTTATGAACAGGGCTTAAGGCCAGTTCATTAGAAGAATTATTAAACAGAGTGTTACTAGCAAGAGGTGTAAGAACTGATGAAACACCATCAAGAGATTCAACGAATCCTTCGATGTTCCAGTTATAGTTCAAATCGAAGGTTGACATAGGATCCCATGTAGCTCCGTCTGTTGAGATCATGTCACCATAACCAGCAACTGCAGGACCTTCATCACAACCACCAGGATACTGACCGGCAGCATGTGTTACTTCATAACCAAACCAAAGTTCGGTTGTACCAGTAACAAAGACCGGAGTATTGAGGGTATATTCATTCCATATATCACTTGTGAATGAAACAGGCTGACTGGCAACAAGAGTACCTGCATTGGCACCTGTCCAAACTTTAAGTACGAAAGTACTACCACTTGCATTATACGGGAAGAACTTAATCTTGGTAAGGCTTGTACCTGCCCATTGAGTAAGTTGTTCAGGAGTAAAGCGTGCAGCAGCGAGGAATGTACCACCTGAAGTTAAGCCAACTCCGTTACCTGGATTTGTTCCACTATCCCAGAACAACCATGTAAAAATTCCAATAGGTGTTTCAGGTGCTTCCCATTCGAGGAGTATCTGATCACCATGGTTAATTTCGTCAGGAATTCTGGCAGTTAAGTTAACTGGTCCTGCACACAAACGGTAGATATGGATATTATCAATCTCCCAGTTGTTAATGTCGAGGGTGTTAACTCCCTTAGCGGTAAAACGAACGCGGAACACTTTGTTCTTCGCAGCACTTGTAATTCTAATGTGCTGTGCTTCCCAATCCATATCGCCTTCAGCGGTGAAGGTTCCAACAGGTACCCAGTTTTCGCCGTTGAATACTTCAGCAATAAGTTGTTCATCACCGGTAGCATTGTTGTCATCAAGTTTCAGATCGAAATCAAGGAAGATATCTCCGTCAACAAAACCGAGACTATCAGCTCCATAACCATTGATCCAGGAACTGGTAAGTGCTAATGCATAATCAGTTTGAGCAGGACTGTAATTGAACTTAGCTGATGGAGCAGGATTTCCTTCCTGTCCGGCAATTTGCCAGTTGGTTCCATCAACAGTCCACTGATTGGTAGTAAATGTACCGCTTGTGAATTCTTCGATGAATGGAAGATCATAACCATATCTTACATCAACTGAGATTGGGCCTTCAATCATAGACTCACCGGTTTGACCGGCAAAGCCGTAAGGAGTAAGGTCGTAAACAGCTGTAATGTGATATGAATATGTTCCAGGATCAAGATTTAGATCAAAATACTCAAGTGTTGGATGTTCAACGTAAGCGATCATGTCGCCATCACGATAAACATTGTAACCGATTAAACCGGAAACAGCACGGTTGAGTTGATGATTACCTGTAGCACGTTGTGTATTACCGTTACGTGCAATCTGATCATTGCTTCTACCTGATGGGGTACCTTTACTTAAATGAGTAAGTTGGTTGCCATGGAAGAAGGCGTTGTCAGTTGCATTACCGATATTGATGTTATCAACGAACCAGATGTACCATAATCCGGCACCATCACCATCAACAGCATTGAAAGCAACTTTAATGCTCTCACCTGCGAAAGCGCTGAGGTCGATAGTGTAAGGATAATCGTAATAGTTCCATCCGTTGCCGGTTAAGGCTGAAGCATCCCATACAGGAGTCCAGGTGGTACCACCGTCAGTTGAAATTTTTACATAATAATGGTCACCATTTACGGATCCTTCGTAAGTAGTTGTTTCGAAGGTTAGTTGAGTACCTGCGCCGCAGCTTACTTCAGGAGTAATTAACCATTCATCCTGATGAGAATAATCCCACCACAAACCGGCATGATATACACCAAATGGAGCAAAGTCGGCTGATGAATAGTCATTAACTGTCCAGTAACATGGAGTAGCACTGGTGTTGGTATTTGTTTGGATGATTTCCCATCCTTCACTTAATACACCGAGTTCGAAATCTTCGAATAAACTACCACCGGCTCCGCCGCCACCTGTTGGTTGTTCCCAGGTAAGATGAACATAACTGGTTCCTTGTGGACTTTCGCCCTGGAGGTTTTGTGGAGGAATGAGATAGAGACTTCTGAAGAGATAAGTATCAAGTTCTGAATAACCTGAACTATATAATCCTGCAACACCTGCCAGATATTCCTGACCATAATTGAGGTTAGTATAAGTGTAAGTTGTTTCAGGAGTATTTGCAACAAGTGTACCATCTAAGAACACTCCGTAACCCATTGAAGGATTAACACCATGCATGATTCTTACATCATCAATTGCCCAACCGGATGCCCATGCACCATTGTCATTTGTATGGAATCCTATCCAGGCATGTACAAGTCCTGAAGTACCGGAATATGCAGTAAGATCCACAGAAATTTCCTGCCATGTAGTAGCGGCAGTCATATTCTGTACAACAGTCCAGGAAGCACCGTTATCAGTGCTGATTTCAACAGATGCTGTCTGACCATATGCTCCGTTAAAGAAACTCTGGAATCTGACTTCATAGGATTCAGAATCAGTTAAGTTTAATTCGGGAGTCCATAGATAATCGCAGCAACCATCACCGTTAGCTTCATCGTCATTTGCCACAGCAAAAGTAGTATGTGGTGGAATTACGAATGCGCTACTACCAA
>JBLMZZ010000221.1:0-7082 GCA_050259095.1 Omnitrophica WOR_2 bacterium
GAGTGTGATGATAAAACGTGAGCATGTTTTCAATAAGAGTGACATTGAGAATCCATATTAAAGCTGTCTTTGAAATTATATATATGTGCAAATAAAGTAAAACATAAAGCAATAACATCAACACATAAAATTTATCAGTCATGGAATTTCTAAACGATCTTTGGTCATTCCTGCGAATCAGGAAAAAATTCTGGCTTCTTCCAATCATATTGGTTCTATTAGTATTTGGGGTATTAATAGTTTTAACCGGAGGTTCAGCTATTGCGCCATTCATATATACAATTTTTTAAAAATTAGCATATGGCAGAATCTATACTCGGGATTTCAGCGTACTATCATGATAGTGCAGCAGCAGTTATTTCTGATGGTGAAATTATTGCCGCAGCTCATGAAGAAAGGTTTACCCGTAAGAAACATGATCCTTCGTTTCCTATAAATGCGGCCAAATATGTATTGAAGGAAGCAGGTATTGATTATCAGGATTTAACGGCTGTAGTTTTCTACGATAAACCTTTCATTAAGTTTGAACGTTTGCTTGAAACATATCATGCATTTGCTCCCAAAGGTTTATCAAGTTTTAGTTCAGCTATTCCTGTCTGGATTAAAGAGAAGCTTTTCATGAAACACATGCTGAATAAGGAACTTGTTAAACTTGGTAAAGATGCCAATTCAAAAGTGCCTGTTCTATTTCCTGAGCATCATCTTTCACATGCGGCGAGTGCTTTTTACCCTTCACCTTTTGAGGAAGCTGCTATATTAACGCTTGATGGAGTGGGTGAATGGGCAACTGCTATTATAGCTCATGGGAAAGGAAAACATATTAAGATTCTACGTGAGCAGAGGTTTCCTCATTCTATTGGACTTCTGTATTCAGCTTTTACGTATTACTGTGGTTTTAAGGTAAATAGCGGTGAATATAAGCTTATGGGATTGGCACCATATGGCAATCCCGATTCTGAGCAAACGCACAGATTTAAGCGCATTATACTTGAAAATTTAATTGATATCAGAGAAGATGGTTCAATACTTCAGAATATGGAGTATTTCGATTACGCTACCGGTCTTACAATGACCAATAATGAGAAGTGGATTAAGCTTTTTGGAATACCTCCAAGGCCTGAAGAAACACTGGTAACACAGCCTTACATGGACATGGCATTGGCTATTCAACAGGTGACAGAAGAGATAATGATGAAGATGGCAATTACTGCACAAAAGCTTACCGGTTGCAATAATCTCGTGATGGCTGGTGGTGTTGCCTTAAATAGTGTTGCAAATGGTAAATTATTAAAAACAGGCCTCTTTAATGACATATGGGTTCAACCTGCATCGGGTGATGCGGGTGGTGCATTAGGTGCAGCTTATATTGGTTGGCATATTTGGTTGGGAAAAGACAGAATGCCTTGCACTAATCCAGATGCAATGAAAGGAGCTTATCTTGGCCCTGAATATTCAAGCCATGATATTGAAGTTGCTGCACGACGATATGATGGTCGTTATAGTTACTATAATAATTTTAATGAGTTATCAGAGAAAACTGCATCCTTATTAGCTGAAGGTAAGGTAATTGGATGGTTTCAGGGAAGAATGGAGTATGGGCCCCGAGCACTAGGTAACCGCTCTATTCTTGGGGATGCCAGAAATCCTGAAATGCAAAAGAAAATGAACCTCAAAATAAAGCACAGAGAGGGTTTTAGACCATTTGCACCAACTGTTCTTGAAGAAGATATACCTGAATATTTCGATCTTGACCGTCCATCACCTTATATGCTCCTGGTCGTTCCTGTTGTTGAAAAAAGAAGGATACCATTACCCGAAAAATATCATCAAAAGTCTTTATCTGAACGTTTGTACTTTCTAAGGTCAGATGTTCCTGCTATAACTCATGTCGATTATTCTGCACGACTGCAAAGTGTGTGCAGAGAAACAAATTCACGATATTGGCAAGTAATAAATGATTTTAAAAAATTAACAGGATATGGTATCATTGTTAATACCAGCTTCAATGTCAGAGGAGAACCGATTGTAAATTCACCGGAAGACGCCTACAGGTGTTTTATGCGTACTGAAATTGATTACCTGGTAATGGGAAACTATGTTTTTGATAAACTACAACAACCTTCTTTCATAAGCCAAAAGACCCTGAAAGAAGAATTTATTCTTGATTAACTTCAGGTAATCTATGAAAAACGAATTTCGACAATACATCATAGCAGGTGTTCCATTTATACTTATAGGCCTGTTAATAAATCCATGGCTTATAAGTTGGATGTTTAAAGCTGATTTCCCCACTACTATTTTTGCGGGTATACTTGTAATCTCTATCGTATTAATTATGATCGGATGGGGTATTATATATAAAAAAAACAAATTTATTAGCTGGATTTCGCAGAAATACAACGAGATAGCAGTTATAATTCTCAACCTCATAATACTTTTTGGGATTATAAACTTTATAGCCGCCATAATTTTATACAAACCTGTTAAGCAGGCTGCTGTGGATGATTATTTCTATTCTCCCTATGACATCACCAATGATTCAATTGAGTTCATGCGCAAAATCTATCCCGGCAAGAGTGATGAAGAAATAAAGGACCTCGTAGATCTCCGAAATCCTTATGAAAACCATCCTGTACTGGAGTATCAGGAAAAAGTACAGCGATCTTTCTGCTATAACGTTGGCGAAGAAGGAATAAGATTTGATAATAAGGTAACTCCCAAGCATCCAACTGAACTTATAAATGGTGCTGTATGGGTATTTGGTGGTTCTACAACTTTTGGACAGGGTGTTAAAGACAATGAAACTATTTCAGCAGAACTGAATAAACAGGATTCATCAAAAGTGTATATTAATTTTGGTGTTCATGCTTATCATCAATCTAATGAAATAGAAAAACTACTGCTGTTACTTAAAAAGGGATATATTCCTTCAAAGGTAATTTTCATTGATGGCTTGAATGATGTTATTAGAATGATTGAGACTAATTTCAATCCTCTTGAAACTCCTGCTCTTGCGAAAAGTGCATATACCAGCGATTATAATATTGCTTCTAAACCAACCGGAAGTTCAGCATTAAAACAGCTACCTGCAACCAGGCTTTTCAGATCAATTTTAGGAAAGGAAAAAGGACCGGATACTGATCATTGGTTACCCTGGAATAAATTCGATGATGTCTATGATCCTGAGAATCTTTACAATACTAACCCATTACAACACTATCAGTCAACTAAATTAAGAAGTCCGTATAAGGAAATTGACACAAGTGCCTTAAGCTATGTAGTTTGGAAATTAAGTGCATTTTATAAAGCAAATTATGCTTTTCTTGAAAAGATCTCTAAAGCTTATGGCTTTAAGTTCTCAATATATTATCAACCAATTGGCGTTTTGGCTAATAAAAACCCTTTCTGGAAAGATCAAAACACTTATAAGCAAACTCCATTATATGCCAACTTTAATTATGTAGTTCCCAGGATAAGATCAACTTTGAATAAATGGAAACTCCCAAACATTTATGATATCTCTGATGTTCAGGATTCCTGTGCCGACTGTTATGTTGATCTCACTCACTATAATCCTCAGTTGAACAGATTAATAGCAAATGCAATTCTTAATAATGAAAAAAGAAAGCAATAAACTATACTATTAAATTTATGGAAACTAATAAGAAACAAACCATTGATATAGAAACTTTAGTAAATCGCGATTCGCATACTGTTTGGGAATGTTGGACTAATCCCGATCATATTACTAAATGGAATAATGCCTCTGCTGATTGGCATACACCCATAGCTGAAAATGATTTGAGAATTGGTGGAAAGTTCCGTTCAAGAATGGAAGCTAAAGATGGTAGTAATGGGTTCGACTTTTCGGGTATTTATACAAAAGTTGATAAGGGAAAAGAAATTGAATATATTCTCGACGATGATAGAAAAGTGCATATAAGCTTTGAAACTAAAGGAGATAAAACAATCATCAAAGAGACTTTTGAGGCAGAAGATATTAATTCAATAGAACTGCAACGCAATGGGTGGCAATCTATCCTTAACAACTTTAAGCACTATGTTGAATCAATTCAAATATAATTGCTCTTTATTTGGAGATACTAAAATAGAAGGTTTTTCAAGTTAACTTTGTGGACTCAAGCATTTTCTGCAAATCCACTTTGATGAAATTACTCTTTAGATTATTTCTGGTTATACTTATTGCATCGTCTGGCCTGGCACTTAAAGCGCAGACTCAATTTCCAGATGATGGAGAGTTGTACCGCCATGATGTTGTTCCACGTATTGATATTCTCATTAATCCTGATACTCTTAATTGGATCTACCAGCATGTAGATAGTGAAATTGAGTTTAAAGCTGTTTTTGTTTTTGATAATGGAACTGTGCATGATACTGTGTCTAATGTTGGCTTCAAACTGAGAGGAAACACATCACTCATTTCACAAAAGAAATCTTTCAGAGTTTCATTCAATTCTTTTGTTTCTGGTGGAGAGTATAATGGAGTTGAGAAATTAAATCTCAATGGCGAACATAACGATCCTTCTATCAGCAGGTCTTTACTTTATTGGAAGATACTTCGTAATGCAGATTTACCAGGTCCCCGTGCTAATCATGTAAGGGTTTATATTAATGGCAACTACTACGGTCTCTACATGAATGTGGAGAATATAGATGAAAAGTTTGCATCGAAGTTTTTTGGGAACAGTAATGGTAACCTGTATAAGTGTCTTTATGGATCTAATTTAACCTACAAAGGCAGTAATCCTGATAACTATAAATATACAGTTAACGATCAAAGAGTCTATGATCTCAAAACCAATGAAACAAAAGATGATTATAGTGATATTGCAGATTTTATAATTGCACTTAACAATACTCCTCTCGCTGATTTACCTTGTAAACTCGAAAAAGTTTTCAATGTACATGATTATCTTAAAGTAGCTGCTGTTGACATTTTAACGGGTAATTGGGACGGATATATATTCAACAACAACAATTTTTATCTTTATCACAATAGCAAAACTGGCCTGATTGAGTACATACCTTATGACACTGATAATACCTTCGGCATTGATTGGTTCAATATCAACTGGGCGATGCGTAATATTTATAGCTGGGAGAATCCTAATGATCCAAGACCTTTGTTCACCAGATTATTAGAAGTACCTCAATATAAAGCTGAGTTTACATTGTATCTTAAGAACATTATTCAATCAGTTACCTCGCAGACATCGTTTACCACCTTTATTAATTCTATCAGGCAGCAGATCAGACCATTAGTTGTAAATGATCCTTATTACCCATTAGATTATGGTTTTAACATCTCAACTTTTGATAATTCGTGGGAATCAACGGTTGGGGGTCATGTGCCAATAGGTATAATGCCGTTTATAAGCACTCGAAATGCAAGTGCTTTGTCACAATGCATTCAGTCCAATATTCAGCCAGTGATTAATTTTATAAGTCACAATGATCCAATCAAATGGGAAGCAATGATTATTTCAGCAAGGATATTCGATGATAACCTTTTGGATGTGCAGCTTGAATATAAGATTAATAGCGGCAATCAGAATCTCATAGCGATGAATGACAGCGGAATTGAAGGAGATATGTTAGCCGGTGATGGAATATATTCTGTTTCACTTATAGGAATGGCGGAAAATACTATTGTTGAATTCAGAATCAAAGCCACTGATAAAAATCAGCAAGTTACCTTCAGACCGTGTGATCCTGTCAAGTACAATGTTCCTGTGCAGGTGCCGAAAGTATTGTTCATAAACGAATTCATGGCAGCTAACAAGTCAACTATTAAGGATGAGTTTGGAGAAAGTGATGACTGGATTGAGCTTTATAATGCTGATCATAATTCTGTTTGGCTTGGTGATAAATATTTAAGTGATAATCTGGATAATCCGACCAAATGGGCACTACCCGATACCACTATTTTGCCGGGAGGCTTTTTAATTATATGGGCTGATGATCAATCAACTCAAGGTTCAATGCATGCATCTTTTAAACTTAGCAAAGACACTGAAGCAATTGGACTATTTGGTAATAATCAATCAGGAAATGCGCTTATTGATGCTGTTGAATATACTTCTCAATCCACCGATATATCACAAGGAAGAAAGTTTGATGGAGATGAAGAATGGGTATTTTTTAGTGTTCCAACACCCGGCAGTTCAAATGGAAAGAGCGAACCTGTTGAAGAGCCATTGGTAGAACTTAAGGTTTGGCCTAACCCGGTATCTTTTCATTATATTTATTTATCGGAAGTTACTGATTTCACGATTCATGACTTGATGGGCAGGAAACTGCTTAGTTTCACAAATACTTCTGTAGCCGATATATCAGCGCTTAACTCCGGCATGTTCCTTCTTTTTACTAAAGATGGCAGAGCAGTAAAATTCATAAAAGATTAAGTCACTTATTCTTTTCTGGCAACTTCTGGTATGAAATTAAGTCTTGTCGCAACAGGATATTTGATAACTTCCAACAAAATAACATTAAAAGAACCCAAAGCGCTGATAATCCTCTGTATCAATTCATTAAAATTTAGAAATTGAATAGCTGGTGAGTTAAACTACAAATTAGTGACCAAAAGGCGAAACAGAACATACAAAGCAATTGTTCTTGTTGAATACTTAGTGGTTCGCTTGGATGTTAAATAATTACCTAAAAAAACTTTCAGTACTCAACCGGATACTTTGCTTCGTCCTTCTATTGATAAGTCCTGCTGTTCTTTTGGGTCAGGAAATGCTGGGTATCAGCGCAAGTAAGTATGGTGGTATTCATAATACACTCATCAATCCTTCACTTCTTGTCCTATCACCTTCATACCTGGATCTCAATATAATAACTGGTCATCTTTTTATTGAAAATAACTATATCTATATAAGGAGACAAGATAATAAGTATAAGATCTTATCTTCCATTAAGTTTAATCAGGATCAGGCACCATATATAAAAACCTATTACGACTATTACACTCCTGAAGATAAATACGGATATATAAATGCGAGAATATTGGGACCATCAATAGGATTTATGATAGGTCGCCATGCTTTTGGAATAACCAC
>JBLMZZ010000222.1:0-2617 GCA_050259095.1 Omnitrophica WOR_2 bacterium
TTGCATGTTCTAAGCTTGAATAGAAGTCGGTATAATTGTTAATCTTAACAGGAAGCATCATCTCAACTTCATCATATGGAATCATATAGCGACTTACAAATTCATCTTTGTTCGCTATTTCGGTATCATTTTCGTCGAGAAGTTGCTGTATCCTCTGCCTTACACCTGAAGTGATCTTTTTACCGGCATCAATAAACAGATTGAGTGTAGTTTGATCAAACAACCCTTCTAAACTTCTGCTAATACCTGCAAAATATCCATCTTTAAATAAGGCATAAAGATTCACTACCTGATCATCGATACGAGTAACTACTCTTATGGTATGATCCTTATATTTTGCAATGCCAAAAGGTATATTGTAAATTGAAAAGTCGCTGTCGTTACCATGCTTTATCCATGAATTTCGCAGGTTATGTTGAGCTTCAGTCATGATTATAAGGTACCTCTTTTGCTTTGTTCCAGTTCAATGGCTTCGAAAAGTGCTTTGAAATTACCTTTGCCAAATGATTTTGCTCCTTTGCGCTCAATGATTTCAAAAAACAGTGTAGGACGATCGACTAATGGTTTAGTAAAGATTTGAAGCAAGTAGCCTTCATCATCCCGATCGACCAGTATCCCTAATTTCTTAAGAGAACCTAAGCTTTCATCTATATGCCCTACCCTATCGGGAACTAAATCGTAATAACCAACAGGGACTTCAAGAAATTCAACACCTCTTGATTTCAGGTCAATAACAGTGTTTACAATATCATCTGTCTCCATAGCGATATGCTGAACACCACTGGTTCCATAGAAATCAAGATATTCTTCAACCTGCGATTTCTTTTTACCTTCGGCAGGTTCATTGATAGGGAATTTAATACGTTCATTTCCACTTGTCATAACCTTGCTCATGAGGGCAGTGTATTCAGTTGAAATATCCTTATCGTCGAAACTTATCAATTGGTTAAATCCCATTACTTCAGCGTAGAAATCAACCCATTTATTCATTTCACCCCAACCAACATTGCCAACCATATGGTCAACATACTTTAAACCGGTGGGCTTTGTGTGATAACTGCTCTTCCATTCTCTAAAACCGGGAAGAAATGGTCCGGAGTACTTTTTTCGTTCTACAAAGAGGTGAACAGTTTCACCATAAATATGAATACCTGAGATGGTTACTTCACCATGCTCATCACTGGTAACTGTTGGTGCAAGAAATGAATCAGCACCTCTGCGGGTAGTTTCTTCCCATGACTTTGTAGCATCATCAACAGTTAAGGCTATTGCTTTAACACCATCACCATGTTTCATTGCGTGGCGACTAACTTCATTTTCACCAATGAGTGAAGAGGTGAACATGAGGCGTATTTTGCCTTGCATTACAACATACGAAGTCCGGTCGGTTTGACCTGTTTCGAGACCGGCATATGCTAATGGCTGAAACCCAAAGGCCGTTTGATAGAAGAACGCAGCTTGTTTTGAGTCGCCAACATAAAATTCTATATAATCGGTTCCGTTTAACGGGAGAAAATCTTGTGAGTCTTTCATGATATACTCTTTTAACGCTTTAACAATGATCTGTTTAAATAAGAACTTCTTAATCTTTGGTTAGTAACCCTGATGATTTATTCGAGCCACGATTTAAAATAATCAGGATCTTCAATTTCCAATGCTTGTTTGGTTAACCAGAGAGGTCTGAAAGTATCAATCATCACAGCAAGTTCCTTTGTCTCTTTAGCGCCCAGACTCTGTTCAACGGTTCCGGGATGTGGACCATGCGGGATTCCAATAGGATGAAGTGTAATCTGACCTCTTTCAACATGCTTGCGGCTCATAAAATCACCATCCACATAATACAGCACTTCATCAGAATCTACATTGCTATGATTATATGGTACGGGAATAGATAATGGGTGATAATCGTACATCCGGGGAACGAATGCACAGATTACAAAATTATGTGCTTCAAAACTTTGATGAACAGGAGGAGGTTGATGTATTCGGCCTGTAATAGGTTCAAAATCATGTATTGAGATAGCATATGGATACAAGTATCCATCCCACCCTATTACATCAAAAGGATGAGATGCATAATGATAGGGATAGTACTGATCTTCTTTTTTAATCATAACAAGAAAATCGCCTTTTTCATCGTACGTAATCAGTTTCAGTGGTTTTCGGATATCACGTTCATAATACGGTGATTGTTCCAGAAGCTGTCCGTTTTTATTTAAATATTTTTGAGGAAACCTGATATGTGAAAATGATTCAACAATGAGCAATCTGTTCTTCTCACTTTCAAATTCAAGCTTATAAATAGTTCCTCTGGGAATGATTAAATGATCCCCATAAGTAAAAGGAAGACTGCCATACATGCTATGAAGTATTCCGGCACCCTCATGTACAAATATCATTTCGGTTGCCTGACTATTCTTAAAGAAATAATCATCCATACTTTTAGTTGGAGCAGCCAAATTGATATATACATCATTATTAACAAGTATGGGTACACGGCTTTTTAAATAATCAGCTTCAGGTTTAATTTTAAATCCCTGGAAGCTTCGATGCTGCATATTATCACTTATGGCGATTTGTGGTTTTACAGTTACAGGATGATCTATAGAACTTACTC
>JBLMZZ010000223.1:0-3547 GCA_050259095.1 Omnitrophica WOR_2 bacterium
GGATGCATATTAATTTCATCATAAGGTGCTGAAGCAGCAAAATCAATTAAACAGTACCCTCCAAATTCATGCATTAGCTTTGCTAATTTATGATATGGAGTCCTAACACCGGTTACATTAGAACATGCTGTAAAGGCGCCTATTTTAACTGGTCGGTCTTTGTATATAATTAATTGTCTGCGCAATTCATCGGGATCTACGAGTAAATCTTTATCGGGTTGCAGAACTACTACATCACTTACTGTTTCAAACCATGAAGTGTGATTTGAATGGTGCTCCATGTGAGTTACAAAAACAACTGGTTTTATTTTATCCTTAAAGCACTTGTTGTCGGTAAGTTGTCCACACATTTTAAGGCCCATCATTCGCTGGAACTTAACAATTACTCCTGTCATTCCACAACCTGCTGTAATTATAAGGTCATCGGGACCAGCATTAACATGGCGTTTAATGATTTTATGAGCAAAATGGTATGCTCTGGTCATTGAAGTACCTGTTTCACTTGTTTCAGTATGTGTATTACCTATAAAAGGACCTATATCATTCGTTAGTCTGTCTTCAATTGGCTTGTATAATCTGCCGCTTGCTATCCAATCGGCATAGATTAATTTTTTATTTCCATAAGGAGTTTCGTAGCACGAGTTGTAACCAATGGTATTTTTCCTGAAACAGTTGAAATATTCTTCCATTCTTGCTTTTAATTTCAGCAACAAATGTGCAAAATAAAACCACACACTCCAAGAATGAAATTAGATATTTGAAATATATCTGTTATATAAAAATGGGCTATTTTGTTGTCTGAATATCTCCCTGTGAAATTTGTATACTTGTAATTTCAAGATCTCCACCTTCAGGGTAGATAGTAATCCAATTATTGTCGTTTCTATACCACATGTCCTGTGTGCTGATTCTGACTAAATATGATGCAGTTTCATCACTATCAATGCCTTTCATAACAATACCACCACTTTTCAATCCATCCTTCCCATAGTTGATGAATAATTTGGGAGCCTTCTCAGTAGTCTTCTTTGCTTTGATAACAATGTAATTGTTCTTTCTTAATCGCATTTCAATGGGTTTGAAAGAGAATCGCTGTTCATTTGCATCGATTAAAATAATTGATTTATCAACCAGATTAACCATTGTATTGTCTTCCATCAGTTTTCTGATTTTATCAATCATCTGAGAAGGATATGTTTCTTCAGGTCTCATTTCAATTGCTAGTTCATACTCTTCAATTGCTTTATCAAAGATCTTGGTCTGGAAAGCCAGGTCACCAGCGGCAATGAATTTGTTATATGAATCAAGATTGTTTTTAAGACGCTCTAATAGAATATTGTGAGCTGTAATGATCTTATTCTTGGGGTATTCTTCAGCAGGTTTTATGCTTGATGCTTTCTCATAAAGCTTGATTGATGATGCAAAGTCCTGTTCTGCAAATAATCTGTCGGCTCCATCAATGGCATCATAATATTCTTTGTCAGCGATTGACCGTTGCTCTATTTCAATTTGTTTTGCTTTTTCTTCCTCAACTCTTTTTTCTTCAGCCAACAATCGTTCTTTTTCTTGATTAGCAGCGATTTCTTTTGCCTGTTCTTCACTACTTATAGAATCTTGTCTCTGCTTTTCAGCTATATTTTGCTTTTCAAGAAGAGAAAGTTTCTCTTCTTCAGCTTTTTTAGCTGCAGCTACCTTTGATTCTTCATCTAACCGTATAGAATCTTGTTTTCTTTGTAGAGCATCTTTCTGAGCGCTTTCTAACGCTATTCTATCATCCTCTGCTTTTTTGGCAGCTTGTAACCGCGCTTCTTCGACTGCTTTTAAAGAATCTTGTTTATTCTGTTCAGCAAGTTGCTGAGCAGCTATTGCAGCCTGCTTGTTTTCCTCTTCTTTAAGAGCTTTTAATCTCTGAGTTTCAAGAACTGCATTTATTGAATCCTGTTTTCTGTTTTCAGCATACAATCTGGCATCTTCTTTTTCCTTTTCTTTTGAGTACTTATCCTGAGTTTTAATAGATTCATCTACTCTTTCAAGCATACTTTTAGGATAGTTCTCCAGAGGTTTTATTTTCGAAGCTTGTTGGTATTTTGTTTTAGCCAGTGAATAATCTCTATTCATATAAGCCTCATCAGCTTCATTGACAGTGAAGTTGTACCTGTCATCCAGATCTTTTTGTGCTGAAAGAATAGTTTCAATTTCATTAATTTTTGTTTTCTGATATGTTTCATCAGGATTTAAACTATCAGCCTGGTGATACTTTTTTAAGGCTTCTGAATAACTTTTGCTGGAAAGAAGTTGATCAGCTGTTTTAATTACTGATTCATATTCCTTCAATCTCGTATTTTTTTCAATAGCCAATTTATCAGCCTTGGTCATCTTTTCCCTGGTCACTCTATCATCTGGTTTAATTACCAGGGCCGCGGAATATTGTTCTTTAGCGGCAATGTAATTACCCGAACTAACGTATTGATCACCTTTTGAAACAGCATTATTGTAGTTGGCCTCATCTGCCGGATCAGTATATACTTTCCTTATTTGAGCCAATTTGTCTTTTGGGTATTTAGCTTCCGGATCAATTGCAAGTGCTTTTTGGTACTCTATTTTTGCTTTAGGATAATCTTTATTCAGAAGATACTCCTCTCCACGTGTAATTGCTTCCTCAAACTGTAGAAGTTTTGCCTTATCAACTGACTGACTATGAGCTTGATTGCTAAAAAACAGTATTGAATAGAATAATAGAATTATCTTCAAAGAGTGATTGGTCATACTTAAATTAACTTGTTGTTACATTTAACGCTCAAATAAACTTAATATTGGTTATTAAGATTGCTCATAATCGTAAATAAGGCCATCTCTCATATAAATTCTCCTATCTGCCATTTCAGCCAGTTCTTCATTATGTGTAACAATGATAATTGTTTGATTAAAATGATCTCTCAATTCAAAAAATAGTGAATGTAGTTGTTTGGCATTAACCGAATCAAGGTTTCCCGAAGGCTCATCTGCCATTATAACGGAGGGATTATTTATCAAAGCTCTTGCAATAGCAACCCTTTGTTGTTCACCACCTGATAGTTCTGATGGTTTATGATCCATTCTATCTGTCATCTTGAGAAGATCAAGAAGTTCCTTCGCTTTTTCTTGTGCAGTTTTAGAGTTTAAACCTGCAATGTAAGCCGGAATGCAAATATTTTCGAGAGCTGTGAACTCAGGAAGTAAATGATGGAATTGAAAAACGAATCCGACTTTCTTATTACGAAAATCAGATAATTTTTTATCATCAAGTTTTTTAACATCAATTCCATCAATAACAATTTCACCTGAATCAGCTTTGTCAAGCGTACTGATTATATGCAAGAGAGTGGATTTGCCTGCACCTGAAGCTCCGGTTATAGAGATGATCTCACCTTTATTTACTGTTAAAGAAACTCCTTTAAGCACTTCTAAAGCACCATATGATTTATGGATTCCTGATGCGTTTATCATAATTATTATTAGCGTTGCAGCAAAGTTAGTCATTTAATATAAAAAAGAGGCTCTCACCTAA
>JBLMZZ010000224.1:0-3368 GCA_050259095.1 Omnitrophica WOR_2 bacterium
CTTCCTGGAATATCACCTTCTATTCGATGTAATCATATGACACCAATATTTACTGACTATAAAGAGCAAATATCCTATTGCCGAGAATGTCTACCCGAATCAGGATACAAAACTGTTCTCTTTCCAAATTATTCGCCTGAATTAATAAGTTATTATGATGAGATGAAAATTCCATACAAACGAATTCCTGATCATAATTTATTATGCAATGCACTTGATGATGAGGCAGGTCCTATGATAACCTCACTAACCGATGGAGCTGAATATCTGGTATTTGCTGGCCGAAAACAGCAATTATTATTTAAGAGTAACTGCAATAATGGAGTAAAGACTATCTATTGGTATGTTGATAAGAAATTCTATAAAAAATGTTCTCCAAATGAATCAGTTTATTTTCTGGCAGACAAAGGCTTGCATTCAATCAGTTGTTCTGATGACAGGGGAAGAACAAGTAGTATTAACATTAAAGTGACACTTATTTAATTTGCCTATCTTTGCAATAGTTATCACTCACACAACTTCTTTGTAAAATGGCATTAAAATGCGGCATCATAGGTCTTACCAATATTGGAAAGACTACCTTATTTAATTGTATATCGAAGACAAAA
Organism: Omnitrophica WOR_2 bacterium; assembly: GCA_050259095.1. Taxonomy (GTDB): domain Bacteria; phylum Bacteroidota; class Bacteroidia; order Bacteroidales; family Lentimicrobiaceae; genus Lentimicrobium. Next base: position 609 of record JBLMZZ010000224.1, read on the forward strand.
GGACAGACATCTAACTTTGCATACAGTACTAATAAATCCAACATTGGTCAGATTCTTGTTCCTGACAAGAGGTTATACGATATTGATAATCTTATTAAATCAGCCAAGATTGTCCCGGCAACAGTTGAAATTGTTGATATCCCAGGCTTGGCAAAAGGCGCTAGTCATGGTGAAGGGGTAGGCAACAAGTTCCTGGCCGATATACAGCAAACTGATGCAATTATCCATGTATTAAGGTGTTTCGATAATGAGAACTTACCACATGTTGAGGGTTCCGTAAATCCTGTCAGAGATCGTGAGATTGTTGATCTGGAACTTCAGATTCGTGATCTTGATTTAGTCGAAAGGAAGATTGCACGGATGGAGAAGATTGCTAAAAGTGGAGATAAAGATTCAAAAAAGGCAATTGATATACTTGTTAGAATAAAAGACCATCTTGAAAATTTTCAATCTGTCAGGACACTTGATCTTGAAGAACATGAGCAGGAGATCATTGAGGATATGTTTCTTCTTACAGCTAAACCGGTTATTTATGTTTGCAACGTAGATGATGCCTCAGCTAAATCTGGCAATAAATATGTTGATCAACTAAAAGAGGCACTTAAGGATGAAAAAGCAGAAGTGCTAACCATTGCTGCAGAAATGGAGGCGGAAATAGCAGAACTTGAAAGTCAGGAAGATAGAATTGCTTTCCTTGAAGATGCTGGTTTATCTGAGCCTGGTGTAAATAAGCTTGTCCGTTCAGCATACGATATTCTTAACCTGATGTCCTTTTTTACTGCCGGACCTAAGGAAGTAAGAGCCTGGACAATTAAGAAGGGGATGACTGCTCCTGAAGCAGCAGGAGTTATACATAGCGATCTTGAACGTGGTTTTATCAGAGCAGAGGTAATGAAATACAATGATTTCATTACTTATAAAACTGAACATGCCTGTCGTGAAGCCGGTAAATTATTCGTTGAAGGGAAAAGTTATATTGTTGAGGATGGTGATATTTTGAATATAAGGTTTAATGTCTAAAAAAAAATATTGCAGAAAGACTTTAATATTATTTCTTTATTTCTGATCTCTTTATAGCAACTAGTTTTAGAACATAATTTACTTAAAAATAGATTGGGTGTAGTTTTACACCTTTTTTATTAAATTCAATTGCTGGCATTGGAATTTTGATAAATCCTATTGCCTTGATAACAAAGCCCATAGTCTTGTTTCTTATCTTTATTCTTGAAAGATCTATATCAGGAGAGATTAGATATCTTCTATATCTTTCAAATTCTGGCATTTGATTTCCATCAAAATAAGAAGGATTTGAAAATGCTCCAATCATGCCGGTACCTGAATAGCCAAATGCAATATTTATCCACTTTGGGAATTTTGACTCCTTTGGTAAGAATGCACTAATATTCGTTGAAAGCCAGTACGAGTGTCCGTTATAATCTTTAAGTGCTCTTTGTATACCATTTTTGCCCAGTAAATCAGGACGATAAGCTGGAAATTCAGTCGTATGATATGACCATTTAAAACTTATTCGTTGTTCTTCCCATAAAAGTTGTTGCGAGATAAATGTTGCTGTTCCTGTAAAATTAGCAAGAAGATCACCAGGCGATGCTCCCCAACCTGCTGAAAATCCATCAAATGTTTCAACAGTTGTAAGATAAACTAAACCTAAAGAACCTCCAATAAGTGCAGCTTTCTTATTACTTATGCCTGTAATCGACATTGTTTCGTAACCTATCATACTAATATAATAAGCAGAAGTTGCATGCCCGGTTTTATCAATTTGCATCCACTCCTTATTATCATTGAAAAAATGAAAAGTACTTTGTGGATAATCTTTATACCAAAGTTGATATAAACCCGCAATGCTACCCACATAAAGAGTTCCAATTCCAATGCTGAGATTTCGGAGTAATGGTTTGTTCACAATTGTATCATTGTCATTACCTGAAACTTCTGCAGCTTTGGCATTAAAGTTGAAAAGAAACTGGAGAAAAGCAAGGATCATTATGATTCTACTTACCATATATATAAGACTAAAGATTGGTATGTATAATTCTAATGGCCATGAGAGTGAGGACTAATGAAAGGTTGAAGTATTTTCATAATCGCATTTAATTTCTGTTCAAGTAGAATAGGAGTCTTTGCTTCTATTATCAATCTTAGATATGGTTCAGTGTTAGAAGGTCTTATATTAAACCACCAATCAGTAAATTCTAACCTGTAACCATCAAAATCTATAATTTTTGTAGGCAATTCACATTTTTTTATCTCTTTTACCAACACTCCAATGGCACCTTGTTTATTTTCAATTTGCAAATTTATTTCGCCAGAACCAAAGTAATTTGATATGTTGTTGATCAAAAGTGATAAAGGTATATTTTTAAGTTTAGCTTTCTGTATCTCACCCAAAAGCAAGAGAGCAGCTAAGTAAGCAGAATCAGAGTAATAGAATTCGCGGAAGTAATAGTGACCTGCTAATTCACCGCCAAAAAGCCCGTCTATTTCACGTAATTTTAATGCAGCATAAGCTCTTCCAACCCTCCAAATATCCATCTCAAAACCTTTGGATTCTACATATTCAGTAACAGATTTTGAAGTGCGTATATCCTGTAGGCACCTTCCCTTGTATCCTTTACCAGAATAGTAATCGGCAAGAACAGCAATCATAAGATCAGGCTGAATAAATTTTCCCTTTTCATCAACAAACATCACTCTGTCAGCATCCCCATCGAATATAATTCCAACATCGCAGCTATTTTC
>JBLMZZ010000225.1:0-4145 GCA_050259095.1 Omnitrophica WOR_2 bacterium
TAATCGATACGGATAGAGTTCTCGTACTCGCGTCCGCGTTTCTGTATCTGGTTAACCAGTGTAGGAACACTTGCCCTGAGATAGATCAGCAGGTCGGGTGGTTGAATGAAGGAGCTCATCAGTTCAAATAACGCAACATAATTATCGAAATCGCGGGTAGTCATGAGGGTCATAGCATGCAGGTTGGGGGCGAAGATATAGGCATCTTCATAGATGGTACGGTCCTGCACTACCGACTTGCCGTTTTTGCGTATATCAATAACCTGACGGAAGCGGCTGTTAAGGAAATAGATTTGAAGATTGAACGACCACCGTTGCATGTCGTCGTAAAAGGCAGGCAAATAGGGGTTTGTTTCCACATCTTCATAGTGAGGTTCCCAGCCAAAGTGCTTGGCAAGTAAACCCGTTAGGGTTGTTTTTCCGGAGCCTATATTTCCGGCTATGGCTATGTGCATGATAAACAGGTTTTTCTCTAAATTCTCGTTTTTTTAGCCCCGGGCGCAAAGGTAACCAAATAGCTAAATAAACAACGACTTAAGGTTTATAAAAACAGAAAATGTTATCACAAAAAAATATAAATCTTATACTTTTGAAGTTGAAACTATAGCCAATATTTCATCAACAAACTTGCGACTATTTGATAGGCGCGGTACCTTAAATTGCCCGCCCAAACGGTTATGTTTTTTCATCCATTTATAGAAAGTGCCTTTAGGCACACTGCGGATGATGGGTTCGGCAAGTACCATATTCTTGTAGCGTTTAGCCTCATAATCAGAGTTAAGCGACTTTAGGGCATTATCCAGCACCTCCGTAAAATATGGAATCTGATCAGGCTCTTTTTCAAACTCAATGAGCCATTCGTGGGCTCCGTTGCTGTTCTCACCGAAATAAACGGGTGCGGCAGTAAATTCTGAGATGAGTGCATCAGTCTTATCACAAGCCGTTTGTATTGCTTTGATAGCATTATCAATGATAAGTTCTTCGCCAAAAGCATTGATAAAGTTGCGTGTGCGACCGGTTATACGTATCCGGTAAGGATCGGTTGAAGTAAATTCTACCGTGTCGCCAAGCTGGTAACGCCAAAGGCCTGCATTGGTGGTTATTACCATGGCGTAGTTTACTCCTGTTTTTACCTCGTACAATTGGATAGCATTGGTGAGTGTCTGTCCGGTTTCATTAACGGGGATAAATTCATAAAATATGCCATAATCGAGCATCAGGAGCATTTCACCGGGCACGGCGGTATCCTGAATGCCAAAGAAACCTTCAGATGCATTATAAGTCTCCATATAATTCATGGGACCTTCAATCAGTTTCTCAAACTGCAGGCGGTAAGGCTCAAAGCTTACACCTCCATGTACAAAAAGCTCCAGATTAGGCCATACTTCACGTATGTTCCTTTTACCTGTAATCTCCAGTATGCGTTTAAGCAATACCAGTGTCCATGAGGGTACTCCTGTAATGTTGGTAACATCTTCGGTACTGGTAACCATTGCTATCTTCTCAATCTTCTTCTCCCATTCATTCATCAGAGCAATTGAGAGTTCGGGTGTTCGGATGAGTTCAATCCATGCTGGTAGGTTTTCAATGATGATAGCCGACACATCTCCAACGTAAGTGCCTATATCGGCATTATCAGATATATGAGTGCCCCCCATACCCAATAACCGCCCGGTAAATACCTGCGTGTCGGGATGGATGTTGCAATAGATTGAAAGCAAATCTTTTCCACCTTTGAAATGACATTCATCAAGGGCTTCCTGACTCACCGGTATAAACTTACTCTTGTCGCTGGTGGTACCCGATGACTTGGCAAACCACTTTATCTCTGAATTCCACAACAGGTTCTGCTCACCTTTCCTCAGTCGCTCAATGTATGGCTTTAAGTCTTCATAATCAGAGACAGGTACCCTTTCAATAAAATCACTATAGGTTGAAATAGAGCCATAATTATACTTGCGTCCCCACTCTGTTTGTTTACCGGAAGAGATCAATTTTTTAAACCATTCTTCCTGAACATCATGAGGATACTTCATAAAAAGTTCAATCTGATGCATACGCTTCTTCATGAACCATGAGATGACTGAGTTGATTAATGTCATATAGTAGTGATGAGATTACAAAGTTAAACTTTAAACGAAAGAAAAAGGTTGAAGGTTTAAGGCTTTTTTGAATTATAATAACTTACATTTGTTTTATACATTTGCATAAGTGTGTGTAGGATGAACGTATAAGCTTAACAGGAAAAGAGATGATCGTATTTCCGAATGCGAAAATAAATTTAGGATTGAGGATACTTGGCAAGAGATCAGATGGTTATCATGATATTGAGAGCTATATGATTCCGGTTGCCATGGCCGATGCCCTCGAGATAGTGCCTTCTGTTGAAGGGTTCGCGTTCAGTAGCTCAGGGCTTTCTATTGATGGTTTACCGGGTGACAACTTATGCGTGCGTGCTTATGAACTGATGAAGAAGAATTACAACATCGGGGATGTGAAGATACATTTACATAAGATGATACCACCGGGTTCGGGACTTGGGGGAGGGTCATCAGATGCTGCCTTTGCACTCGCGCTCATGCGCCGCATTTTTGAATTAAAATTCTGCAACAATGAACTGGAAGATCTTGCCGCGATGCTTGGCAGCGACTGCCCGTTCTTTATTACCAACAAACCTCAACTGATAACCGGCACAGGCAGACCATCACATAAGTTTATTCGTCTGCAACCCTGTCACATAGCCATTGTTATACCACCTATCAGGATACCAACACCCTGGGCATATAGTGTTATCACCCCTTCGGGCAGATCATTACCCGATGTTGAAACCACGCTTGCTAACAAGACGAAGTGGACAGAAATGATAGTCAACGATTTTGAAGAGCCGGTATTTAATCATTATCCCCAACTGCGCACCATTAAACAAGCACTTTATGATGCCGGGGCCTTTTATGCATCAATGAGTGGCAGTGGTAGTGCACTTTACGGCCTATTCGACAGTCAACCTCAACTAAACGGACTTTTTACGGATTGCACGGTGTGGACCGGCTTCACGTTGCAGGGATAGAGTAATCAATAAGCTTATACTTTTTATTTAGGAGCAATTCTCAGCAAGTAAAGACCCAGCAGTCCGAACAGCACATTGGGTATCCACACTGCTATTATAGGAGGTAGATTACTAAAAGTGGCAAAGACTGTAGTTACCTGCATGAACAGGATAAAGGCGAAACAGACTGTGATGCCAATTCCCAGATTTAGACCGATGCCTCCCCGCACCTTGCGTGATGAAAGTGATACCCCTATGACAGTGAGGATGATGGTGGCAAAAGGAAACGCAATGCGCGAATGTTTCTCAACAAGAAACTTGAGCAGGTTGCCCGATCCCCGCATTCTTTCATTCCTGATAAAGTCATTTAACTGGCCAAAATTCATGTAGATAGCATAATCCACATCAATGCTGAAATCATCGGGTTTAAGGTTAAGCGTTGTATCAAACACTGCTCCCTTTGTCAGTCGTTCGCCCTTATCGGTAATGTAGCGCTTTACCCACTTCTCAAGGTGCCAAACATTGCGAATACTGTCCCACTGCAACACCTCGCTGCTCATTTTATAGGTCATACCCTTGTCGTTGAATTTCTCAAGTGTGAACCTGAAACCCTTCTTATCCTTAGTATTAAAATTTTCAACGTAGGCAAATACACCCGGGTCTATCTGTATATGGATATTGTTTTTCTTGTTGTATTTTTCGGCTTTGAGGTACTTCTTTTGAAAGTCCTCCATATTCTTGCTTGTAGCCGGAATGATAAAGTTGGTGAGCATGAACGAAAGGACTGCCAGGAACGTAGCGGACATGAGATAGGGACGAAGCAACCTCTTAAAACTGACCCCACTGTTGAGGATTGCAATAATTTCAGTATCAGCAGCCATCTTGGAGGTAAAGAATATAACCGCAATAAAGGTAAAAAGGGCACTGAACTTATTGATAAAGAAAGGGATGAAGTTGGCATAGTACTGAAAGATGATAGCATATACCGAAGGTTTCTTCTCTATAAAGTCGTCGACCTTCTCTGAGAAATCGAAGATGATAATGATAATTGCCAGAAGAGCGATTGCATAAAAGAAGGTGCCGAGGAACTTCTTAATGA
>JBLMZZ010000226.1:0-3117 GCA_050259095.1 Omnitrophica WOR_2 bacterium
CAGAGAATCGGTTCAGCGCTCAGAATGCATCTTAGCCGTTACTTGAACCGAGATAACGGAACATCGAACATGTAACAAACTACTTACAAGATGTTACATCTGAGTAAATTACTTTCCCTTCTTTATCGGTTTTAATTAGTATTATCGCATGGGCAGCATCTCCGAAGGTTGAATTAACAATTTCATACTCTGTTTCTGGTCTTAATTTAAAGGTGTCTTTCCATAGGATTTCTCCATCAATACTTTCAATAATATAATCTGCATCTAATTTTACAAGGCTAAATGTATTAGTGCCATTTTTTTCAGGTAACTTCGACAAATAACAGTAATCATCACTTTGGCCTTTACTACTTATCCAGAGACTTGTAATTATTCTTTTATTACACGTTTTAACAGATTGACTTTTAATATCAAAGTAGATATTATTGCCAGAACAGGAGCTTAATATAACTAATATCCAGACTGAAATAATTAAGATATTTATATCCTTTTTCATCTTTAACGAATTAATGCTTTCGCAGTCTTTAAACAACCTTGAACGCCGCAGGCGAGGAGGTACGAAAATTCTAATCTGTGTTGAATGTAATATAGCCTCCTGCTTCATAACAAGATATACATAAAGAAATTCCATTATCTCCCAATAGTTTCAAATCGCTGGCTTTAAATTCTATATTACATTCTCCTTCATATTCATAGAGCATCCAAATAGAGATATCATCTCTTGAAATTCCTATTTCACTTAGTTTATCGAAACGACCTTCCAGAATACCCATAAAGTATTCTACAAAATTATTATTCTCAATATCATTTACAACTAACTCATAGCTCCAATTATCGGGTGGAGAATTTGGCTCAACACCTAGAATATTGGTTATTTGAGATACCTGCTCCGGCTCTGCTTCTAATTTTAAACTTAAAAAGTACCGCATGTTTCCTTATTTATAATCCTGAGTAATCAGACTCCTTACAAGAGATATGTAAGTTAATTCCATTCTTTCCTAATCTTTTCAGGTCACAGGGTAAAAATTCCATATTACATTGTTGATTATATTCATAAATCATCCAGAAAGTAATATTCTTCTTTAAAACTCCTATTTCTTCTAATTTACTATATTGGCCTTCCAGTAAATCCAGAAAATAATTAATAAAATCAAAATACTCCTCATCTTCTTCGTCTTCAACTACTTCTAGTCCCCAACCAACAGAAAAATAATTACAGCTTTTATTTAATATTTTATTAATCTTCTCACGATGAATAAAATCTGTATCGATTCGTAAACTATATATGTATCTCATTAGATGCTTTAAATGCTGTTTCTAAATTATATGTCATCTCTTTCAGCGGGTTGTGCCATTCTGTATCTATTTCGCTGACCCAATGTTGAAACTCATCTTTCTTTACTGAGTATACACTTACCGGAAAAGATATACTTATACCACTAATTTTTTGCAATAGGATTTTATCAAAGATTTCAAAGTTACATTGTTCTTCATCATGATACACTTCAAAGAAAAGTTCGTAATCTTCTACTCCATAGTTTTTAAATAATTCATAATTATCCAAAAGAAAATTTATGAACCATTGTTCGTAATTCAAAATATTAGGTTGAGTAGCAAATTTTTTAGGATGAAAAAAAGATATAGAACCAAAACCATAATCGTCCTCTTTATTTTTATGTTTTTTATCTTGAGGATTGTTTTTACTAGCTATGGCATACTCTCCTTTAATGTATTGCAAAATGCTATCTGGTAAAAAGTCTACACCAGATAGTATTAAAATAATTTTGTATATCATATTGTAGTTGATAAGTTACGGAACCTCAATCCCCAAGTTGGCCCACAAAGTGTTTCTATTCGTAATTCAATAAAAAACTTATTCTTCTTTCATCAAGTCCATCAAAATAGATTCTCTCGATATCACTAATCGCAACACAGCTAATCCCATCTTTTTCAGCATCAAAGGTTATGGTTTCAATAAGTACTGACTCATCATCAACCTCTTTGATATAACCAGTTACCCCTTTGCTATAACCAAACTTAATTGATGTTATTAATCTTTGCTGCATACAGGTATTTAGTGTTTCAACTAGATTTTTGCCCAGATTAAGATTATTGGTGTTTTTCTGAATCTTGTCCACATGGGGTATAACTTTCTCAAGTGATTTCAGATATTTATTATCATATTCTAAATGGTATATGTCAGCTAATCTTAAAACAATAACACCATCTTCAAAACCATTTGAGTCGTAAGATTGAAGGTATACCATATCTTCCCGGATGTCTTTAACAAGTCCGGCAACAAAATTTTCAATATTATCCTTGTCGATATAAACAGATATCAACTTACGGCTTTCTTTGGCTTGAAGTATTAGTTTTGTAAATAAATCTTCCATAATGATCTTTTATTTGGATTCAATTCCGTGCCTGCCTTTCTCATGGTCCCTCTATATTATTCAAATATAGAAAAATTCCTTCTAAATTTTACATGAATAGAATATCCTTCGCGAGATGAATTGAATTGTGTTTCCTTTTATGAAGTACTGTTTTTAACGTCAACCCATAGAAGGAATTTCTTCAGTCTGCGACCGGAACTGCTTTTTTCTTTCTTGTAAAATTTGTTCAATATGGTTCAAGATTGTTCAAAGCCTGCGGCGTTCAATGTTGTTCAAAGCCTGCGGCGTTCAAAGTTGTTCAAAAGCCTGCGGCGTTCAATGGTTGTTCAAAGCTTCAGCGTTGAATAATTGTTCAAAGCCTGCGGCGTTCAAAGAGAGCAAGATGGCTTTTAACCTGCAACCGGCTGACAGCTGATTGCTAAAAGGGACTCTTGGGACACATAGTACCTTTGTTTAACTTGATACACTGGAACATTGGAACATGGAACACTGGAACAGTTTTTTAGTAATTCAACCCAAATGCCCATAAAGGAATAACGTTCTGATAACCGAATTCAATATCATCTTTAACTATAAATGAGTGGCCGTTATGATCGTTGATCCATACAAATCACGTATTTTTGTATTATGGAACAACAGCCGAATAATCCACTACATGGGGTTACGCTTGAAACAATAGTTAAAGAACTTCACGCTCATTATGGTTGGGAGCGGCTGTGTTATT
>JBLMZZ010000227.1:0-6830 GCA_050259095.1 Omnitrophica WOR_2 bacterium
TTTCAAGATCTTTGATCCCATAATTCCTATAAGCACACAATTTGCCTGAACTACTTTCACCATAAAGGCCCATTAAAGCATTCGTAACATAGTTATTCGCAATTTTTCCTAAAGCAAGCCAGGGAGAAGTGAAGGTAGTATTCATTGAAATCATGAATGCAAGATTCCGATCAATGGTATGGTTCTCAAGAACATGCAGATCTTTGTCGAGCAATTCAGCAATTTTCTTTACCTGTGGATAATCAAAAACACCGGTATCTTCTTTAAAGACAAATGGAATATAAGGAATTTGATTCCTTTCAAGAAAGGGTAGAAATAACCGGCTGTCTTTGCCTTTAGATAAGTATATACCCATTGGTTCCTGAAGATAACTTTCAGTTGAAGTAAAAAACTTATCAATTGTATAGTCTAGTTCTTCAATATAATCCTCGTCCTTTTGTATTGGTGTTCGGTTAATTTTTTGGAACGACTTTACTACCTTGTTCTTTTTATCCTGCCTGATAAGAATATCGGAAGGTAGAACCAATTCAATTTCATTAAACTCAGTTTGTCGGTATGCCGGATACTCGTAGTGAAGTATTTGCGCAATTGATTCTTCGTTGACTGAAATATGAAGTGCAGGATTTGTTGATATGGCAATAATGTTATTTGTGACAACAAAATTTTTGTTGTCATTGTATATAAATACACGATTGGCACCATAGCTATCCGTAATAACTACAAGTTTATTTGTCTTTTTAATAAAAACAAAGCCTGAATACCTGCCATTAAAGTCCTTTAGTTTGCTATAATTCTCGTTTCTGACAATTTTCAGGATTTCAGATGCAAGATCTGTTGAGATAATATTCTTCTTATTGTTTTCAAGAAGCGTATAATCATAAAATGTTCCTTCAATAAAAGCAAAATCGTCATCTTCCTTGAGCATACTTATGCAATTAAGCTTAGGAAGTATCTCAGGCATTAAAAGAGCAAATTTATAGGCGTCTAAATCGTATATGTGAACATGTTCTCCGAAGCCGGCAAAAAATCTCTTTAAACCTTCATCTAATATCCTATTGGTAATTAATGAATCGTGATTTTTTTCAATTAAAAGAAAACCAGGTAAACGAGAAGTTATGTGCTGATCTATTATTGTATGATGTAGAAACTCTTTCATTTTATTGTTTTATAACTTAACATATTAGTTTCATTATGGTTGAAAATGTAAATTGTTTATCTTTCAATTTAGTAATCAAATTATCAATCATAAGCATTTCATTTTTATGGAATCTATGATGGAAAAGAATTCCAATAGTATTAGTATGCTTCTCAGCTGTAAGTACTTGGGAAAATATTTCATCAATTGAATAATGAAGAGCAGTGTTTGAATCTATGTAATTTTTTATAAGATTAACAGAAATAGAAAATTCCTTAAAAGTGAATTTTTTCCTTTGGGAATTATGGTAGCTAATCTTCTTATTATACAAAAAATCTTTATTAAGCATAGTCCCAATTTTATTCTTAATCTGATTCTTTGTGGAGAAATCTATTTTTGATGAAATTGCATTATAGCCAGCTTTCTCAACAGCTTTTAGTGTGTAATAATTATAAGAACCATATGGGAAAGTAAATACGGGTGACCAATAATCTCCAAAATACTGATCCATTAATTTTTTACCCTTTACTATGTCATTCAGTTGATCCACATAATTTCTATTACCACCGAACTCCATTTTTGCTTCGGGATGTGTTAAATTATGATTATAACCATGCTGAATAATTTCAATTAATGTTGGATGCTTCATCTTCAATGTAAGCAACCAATTAATGACCTCATCACTTACATTTGCAGGTTCAACAGCATGACTAATTGGGATTTTATGCGAAATGCAAAGCTGAGTAAGGTCAGTAAGTTCCTTATCAAGCACATTACGTACATCATCATTTCTTAAAAAAATCTTTTTATCAATAGCCATTTTAATTGTTCAATTGATTGAGATAAAGTTTATGGGTTTCCTCACCAATTTTATCCCATGAGAATTGTTTATAAGACCATTCTCTGATACTTACCCTTGTCGTATTTAAATCTTCGTATATTGCTGAATTAAAGTATTTTTCAATAGTTTCGGCTATTGATTTAGTATCAATTCCGGGACAAATGAATCCGGTTTTCGCTTCACTGATATCATTTTCAAAATTCCCTACTTTGGTTGCTATGGTTGGAAGTCCAAAATTATAAGCCATAAACAATACCCCTGATTGATAGATGTCTCTATATGGCAGTACGATACAGTCGGAAGCCATAAAATACTTTTCAACATTTTCGTCCTTAATAAACTTTATTTCAGGGATTATTTGAGATTGGAGAGGAGAGTTTTGAATTAATTCATTTACTTGCTGAATATAATCTTTAGATTTGTAGTTGCCTGCTATTAAAAGGATTATCTCTCGTTTAAGTTCTTCAGATAACAGCGATATACTCTCAACCAATAAATCAAGTCCTTTATAGTAGTCAATATTTCCAAAGAAGAGTATAACTTTTAAATCTTGTTCAATCATTAATTCTTTACGAGCTTCCAGTTGGTTAATACCTCTGGCAGTCACTTTGTTATTCATGCCATGTTTTATAACTGAAATCTTATTAGGATTGATTTTAAAATCCTCAATTAATTCTTTTTTGCTTCCTTCAGTATGTACAATAAGATGATTGCAAAGGTTATATAATAGACTAAGTGTTATCCTATTATAATAAGAATCGTGGTTGTCTCTCTTATTTGAATTTACATTGTGTACAGTTAAAATGACTTTATGACCTCTTAATCTCGCCAACAAAGGCAGCATGAATCTATCGGTAAAATAATATCTGTTGAGCCACTGGAAGTGTATAATCCGCTTTTTTCCTCTAAGTATATGTGTTGCTTGTAAGTAATAAAAACGAAGAATGTTATTTGCCTTACTGTAAAAGGATGCTCCTTTTTTATGATACTTGTAGACAGCATGAAAATTGACTTTTTCAAAGTTATCGAAGAGATAGGATGATAAGTCAATGTCAAGGATATCAATTTTATCTACAGGAGTTTTTATTAATCCTGATACAAGTCCATAAAGATAATCAGCCTGGCCTGCGCCATTAAAAATTGATACATTCATTAAGGTAATGTTGTTAGATCCTTTATGGGTAATTGTATTCAGCTAATAAATTGTATTTCATTTATTCCTATAAATAGCTTTTTTTAGAAAAGCCAAAAAGGTTGAGTAGTTTCCACTTAATAAAACCACCTATGTAAAAACAATATTTGTATGCTAAGGTTTGGTAGGCGAGTGATGAAGTAGAATATCTTCTGTAAAAATCAATATCTTTCTTAATGTGGTAATTTGACTTTAAATCAGTTAATGATCTGATAAGTTGATTAAAACTGTTTCCATGGAGTAATCCCGAGTTACTCTTATCATTCCATATCTTTAGTTCAGGATAAACTTTAATAGTGTAACCTGCTAATGTTGCTCTAAAAGTAAAGTCACTGTCGCCATGATATTGTGGGAAACTCTTATTATCAGTAAATCCTATTTTTGCAAATACACTTTTATGTATAAAAGTTCCCATTCCCGGTAACCAGTCAACTACAACAACGTTATTGTATTTATCTGAATCGGCTTCATCCATAGCAATCATATATTTTTTACCGGTTCTGGTATCAAAAATACCTCCCATTGACCAGATAATATTCTTTTTATCTGCGTAGTAGATTTTTGATCCACCAATTACGACATCTGAATTGTCAATTATGCGAACTAGGTTATACAGGTAATCAGATGAAGGGGTTATATCATTATTCCACCAAAGCACATAATCGTATTCATGTTCAATGAAAGCATAATTCATTCCCTGATTTATAGCTCCGCTCCACCACAATGATCCATCACCATGTAATATAGTGGTTTCATGATAATTGTTGGTTATCCATTCACTTGTGCCATCAGATGAGCCATCATCAATAACAATAATAGAAATTCGGCCGGGATCTGCAAGGGAATTTTTTAGTTCATAAAGAACGCTCAGGCATTTCATGGTATGCTTCAAACCATTGAAGACTGGTATTAAGATTGCAACATTAGGCATAAGTAAAGTTGATTTTAATTAAAACGATCATCACTCATTTCTGTTTGAGTGGATTCTATTTCATTATAAGTTTCCTCAATGAGTTCATCCTCTGAGGTAAGTTGATCATGCTTGTCAACATCAAGGATATAGAGTGTGCAACACACTGCAACAATAGCATCTGATTGAGCAAAAGGACCTCCCCCGGTAAAAAGAGTTAACAGGATACTGATATAGAAGTATTTAATATAGATAAAATACCCACTGATCTTACCAAAGATTGTCTTGTAAAGTATTATGAATACCCCTATAACATACACGGCACCAAACTTTGTATAATCACCGATAATTCCAATGTCGGACTGGAAGAAACCATAAGCATCACGATACATCTGAATCATAAAGCCATAACTTGAGTTTGTACTATCAGCACCATTGCCCGTAATATAGGAGAATGTGTTTGGGAATAACTGCGTAAGAAAGAAACCAGCTGCTCTGATTCTTACATTTTCCGCCAATGATTGGCTTTGATTTTTTGACAGATCAATAAGACTAATGAATATTCCCTGAAAGATTATAATGATGGGAATTACTGAAAGCACCATTAAAGTGAAGATGAAAATCTTTGACTTTATTCTTTCACTAAAGAGTATATTCAGCATGGTTAATAAAAGAACTGTGAATATAACCTGCCGGGTTCCCATTAGAATGAGTATGCTCAAAAACAATATTACAGAGAAGACTCTACTAAATGAAAATTCGTCGAAAAGCCTGTTAATTGTTAAAAAATAAGCAAGTACTAAAAATGTGAAACCGGGAAGGAAAATTCTTATCGTATCACGATCTTCAGCTATTCTTACATCAAATATAATGGCAGGGTAAAAGAAGAATTGAATTAAGTATAAAAATGAAAATGTTATACCTAACCAATATATAATACTCTCAAGGTCAACAGTGTCAATCTTAATAGCATGTAATGCCCAGTATAGCAGGTAAAAATACATGAAACGCTGCGCTATGAATGTTATTCCCAGTGTTTGGTCATGGCCCCATTGAGCCATGAACATACTTAAAATGACACCGATAAATATTAAGAAAAGTTCAGTATTAAAGTGTTTTTCAAAATTAATCTGCTTTTGTTGTACTACCTGAGTAGCCAGTATTAATATCAAAAACCCTATTCCAAAGAGCTGAAATACTTTAATGAAGCTAGTGCCTAAAAATGATAAATCATATAACTCCAGAGAAGTAAGAGCGACGAAGAAAACAACTAGTTTTTTACCCATTTAATCAATTTCTTTTTGAATAAACCCCTGTGTGGCTTTTGAATAAGTATTCAAAAAAGCAGTGTCATAATCAATACTTTTGAAATAATCTGTTCGCTTTCGGGAATTTTCTAAATTTCTTTCAATGAATTGTGTGTCAGTCAAACCTCTCTTTATCAATCCGGCCAGTTCCATTATGTTTAGAGGATTAAAAGTAAATTCAGGATTGTCTATTGTTTCTGGTAATGAGGTTACATTTGAACAAATGACTGGTTTTTTATATCTCATAGCTTCGAAGAGTGGACCGGATCCTGCTTCATATAAAGTAGGAATCACCACAAGACTAGTATTTTGGTAAAGGCCTTTGAGATCACTATCTGACACTATTCCTGGAAATAATACCTGATCTTCAAGGTTCAATGATTTTATTTTCTCACTAATTACTTCATAAAAAGGTGTTTTATTCCCTGTAGAAATCCAAAACACCTTAAAACTTTCACCTCTCAACAGATTTAATGCTTCCAATACTGCAATGTGATTTTTATGCTCCCAAGTAGCTGCAGGAGTCATTATATAAACCTCGGGCAAGTGATATTTCTCTTTTAATAGTTCAAAAGAAGTAGCACTATTCGTCATCCAATCATCATTTACCGGCACCGGACATACGCTTATTTTCTCGTCTTTTGTCTTAAAGTATTTAATGAGATCGTTCTTAACATGATGGTAAGATACAATCACCTGATCAGTTTCACTCATTGTTATGTAATATCTGATAGCTTTATGAACACGTTCAAGTGGAGTGAAGAATTCAGGATAATGCACATGTTGTATATCATGCATTGTTATTATAACCGGATATTTTAACTTATATGCAGGTGAATGTTGCCTGGGAACATGCAAAAGATCAATGTTAAATTTGTTAAGTTGCTTTCTTTCCGGATTTAGTAACTTATATAGATTTAAGAAATATTTTGGAGACTTTATTCTCATGTAATATCTTGTAATCCAGAATTCAGATGCCTGCCGCATAAGATTTTTAATACGAGTATTGCCATTACATATAACAGCTCTTACTTTTCTGTCATTTAGAAATTCTGATAAAGCCTCATGCTGGTCATTTGATTGAAATAAGTATATTGAGTTTACAGAATCGCATTTCACCAGCATTCTCAGTATATAAAGTGAGTACTGAAAAATACCTCCATCTGCAGGAGAAATATTAGCGATATAAAATCCAATGTTCATGGAATGTTAAAGTTAATCAAGGAACTTTTGTTCATTCTTTATAAAAAAATACTCAATCATATCATGAGTCACTTACTTCAAAAGCATAGATTATGTAAAAATTTTGCCTCATGATGTAAAAGGTAAACCGTTTTTTGCTCCCACATTTGCAATCCTACTTACAATACTTACCCTAATTGATGACATTATGAAGAAATCCGATATTGAACATATACAAAGAAGCAGATACCTGGATTCAGGGC
>JBLMZZ010000228.1:0-10853 GCA_050259095.1 Omnitrophica WOR_2 bacterium
ATTATCCATTGGAACTCCGTCAACAACAAACAATGGTTGGTTATTACCGGCAACAGATTTGATACCTCTGATAGTAATACGGGAAGAACCACCCATGTTACCTGAAGCAGAAGTAATATTAACTCCTGATACTTTACCTGAAAGTGAAGTAATAAGGTTTCCTGAACGTGTTTGGTTCAGTTCATCGGCTTTTACTTCTTCCACGGCATAGCCAAGAGACTTTTTCTCACGGCTAATACCCAAGGCGGTTACAACAACTCCTTCAATATCCATAGCTTCTGTGTCCAGAACTACGCTAATTGAAGTTTGTGTGCCAATGGTTACTTCTTTGGTAGTCATACCAACAAATGAAATTTGAAGTACTTTACTGTCGGCTGGTACTCTTAAAGAATATCGACCGTTTACATCAGTTGTGACTCCAATTGTGGTGCCTTTAACCTGAACAGCGGCGCCTGGAATAGGCTGACCGTCTTCGGAACTGGTAACCACACCTGTGATGGTTGTCTGAGCCAAAACTACTTGCACTCCTGCAAAAATGAAGAGCACAAGCATCAATGCGAATTTTCTCATAGTGTGTGTTTTTGGTGATTGAATGTTAAATTGTTTTTGTGAAAAAAAATGTCTTTCTTAAAACGCTTAAAAATTTAGTCTGTAGTCTTACCTCCCTTTTTTATGATTAATTTGTTTAGTTTGCTTGCTTGATATTTTGTAATATAGGTGAATCTTAAGTAGTTAAACTGGGTGAACAGTTTTTATATTTATAATCATTATTGCTTTACTTGCTTTAAATCAATACGTTATAAATTTAATGTATTCATCTTATTTCAAACGTTTTTGAGCGAAAAGGCGCTTCTATACACATTTTGTCCTGCTAATGTATAGAATTTTCTAACAAAATGTCAAAAAATGTTAAAAAAAAAGAAGAATTTGTTAATATTTTATGACTTTTTGAAATGAGATTACCTCATTTCAGTTGTGTGTAAGGCATATGCAGCTATGAAAACAGTTGTTATCAGGGCATTTGGCAATGGTACTGTATAACCTTTTATCATAAAGAAAGGAATTAACAACATAAGTAATTGTGCAAGGGTATAAACATGAAATCCCTTTTTAAAAAGTTTCCACATCATTATTGAGCCAATTAATGATGTAATATATAGGAGTGTCATAGTAATAAAAAATGATCTGCTTACACTTTTTATCATTTCAACAAGTTGTTGCTTAGTCATGGCAAAATTGTCTTCCATGGTAAGCAACTGAATATCATTATATGCCAGATAAATTGTAAAAAAAGCAATTGCAGATAGTCCACTCCCTATAAAGGTAAGTATGCATATAAGTGTTAATCCGGGCGACCTTTGTCCGGTATATTTTTTTTGACTCGAATTATCGCTTTGCCCTTCAGCCATTTAGCAGTTGTTGTATTTAATAATAATTTCTAAGACTTCCCAGGGAAATCATAGACAACATTTCTTATAAATTCAATAGTATTTGCAATCTCAGGGTACATTACTTTATCATTCTCAATAAATGGTACGATTCCTCTGTATTCAGAAATGAAGGCATAAAGAAAAGGTGAAGTGTTTTCTAATCCTCTAAATTCAAGTGCCTGGGCAGATGTAAATAACTCAATTGAAAGTATACGTTCAAGATTATTGACAATCCTAAGTGCTTTAGTAGCTCCATTTGCTCCCATGCTTACATGGTCTTCCTGTTCATTTGATGAGGTAATTGAATCAATTGAACTTGGAGTAGCAAGTTGTTTATTCTGACTTACAATGCTTGCTGCGGTGTATTGAGGAATCATAAACCCTGAATTAAGGCCGGGATTAGCAACAAGAAATTCCGGTAAATCTCTTTGTCCTGAAATTAACCTATAGATTCTTCTTTCAGAAATATTACCTAGTTCAGCTAAAGCGATTGATAAGAAGTCAAATGCAAATGCAAGAGGTTCACCATGAAAGTTTCCCCCTGAAAGTACTAGGTCTTCATCAGGGAAAATAGTTGGATTATCCGTTACTGCATTTATTTCAGTCAAAATAATTGATTCAACGTATTTGATGGTATCTTTTACCGCTCCATGAACTTGAGGAATGCATCTGAAAGAATATGGATCCTGCACTTTTTTACCTTCACGCACAATTAATTTACTTCCGGCAAGAAGGTTCCTAATATTAGATGCTGTAGCCAACTGACCGGCATGAGGCCTTATAGTATGTAATTGTTCTAAGAAAGGATCGAGTTTTCCATTATAAGCATCTAATGAAACGGCACTTATAACATCGGCAATTTCAGCAAGGCGCTTAGCCTTTAGTAATATATAAACAGCGTGGGCACTCATAAATTGAGTTCCGTTAAGCAAAGCTAGACCTTCTTTAGATTGCAATGTAAGTGGCTGCCATCCTAATTCTTTAAGTACTTTTTTGGCAGGAACAATTTTATTGCCTGATCTCATTTCACCTAAACCGAGTAAAGGTAAACATAGGTGTGCGAGAGGAGCAAGATCACCTGATGCTCCAAGTGAACCCTGTTCATATACCACTGGGAGCACATCATTATTATAAAAATCAAGTAGTCGCTGCACTGTCTGTACCTGCACTCCAGAATTGCCAGATGATAAAGCATGTGCTTTTAAAAGCAACATAATACGGACAATTTCTGAGTTTACTTCTTCACCTGTACCACAAGCATGCGACATTACCAGGTTTTGCTGAAGTAGTGAAAGATCCTTCTCAGAGATTTGGATATTACATAATGAACCAAATCCGGTTGTAATACCGTAGATTGGTTGATCACTTGTTTTAAGCTTATTATCTAAATAATCACGACAATACTGAATTTTACTTTTAGCTTCTGAAGAAAGTTCCAGAGGGATGTTGTTTTCTAATAATTCTTCAATTATGTCGAGTGATAGAGGTGTAGAGTTTATTGAAAATGTTTTCATTATAATGATAAATTAACTTAATAGAACAAAAATTAAATAACCTGAATAAGATAAGAGACGAGTAGTCTTTTATAGCAGACCTGAACGGTTAATAGTAATCTTAAAGTGTAAGTTCCAGTTAATTATTATCATTTGTAAGAATTTTGGTAAGATCTTCAGGTATGACGATTTGTTGTTCGCCTGTGCCCATATTTTTTAATTGTATTGTATTATTTAGCCGTTCGGTTTCTCCAAGGATAATAACCCATGGAATTTGCTTACTATCAGCATATGCAAACTGCTTTTTAATTTTAGCATTCTCAGGATAGAATTCAGTATTAATACCCTGTTTCCTTAAATCATATGCCAAATTCATTGCCATTTCTTCTTCTTCACTGCCAAAATTAAGTACCAGCACTTTTGTTGAGGATGTAGCATAATCTGGGAAAACTTGCTTTTCAAGCATAACATCATAGATTCTGTCA
Source organism: Omnitrophica WOR_2 bacterium (assembly GCA_050259095.1). GTDB lineage: Bacteria > Bacteroidota > Bacteroidia > Bacteroidales > Lentimicrobiaceae > Lentimicrobium. The sequence continues at coordinate 3,409 of JBLMZZ010000228.1, forward strand.
GCACCAAATGAAATACCAACTCCCGAAATCCCTGGTAACCCAAAGATGCCGGTAAGATTATCATAGCGCCCACCACCACAAAGACTTCCCATTATAGCATTCTTAGCTTTTACTTCAATAATAGCACCAGTGTAATAATTTAATCCACGAGCTAAGGTGAGATCCAGTTCAACTTCACTACTTACTTTCATTTTTGAAAGAAGCGTAAAAATATTTTCAATCTCTTCAACACCTTTCAATCCTTCAGTACTTGAAAGCAATACACTCTTTATTTGGAGTAATTTTTCTTCATTTGAACCGGTGAGATTAATTATAGGTTGAAGTTTGTTAATCGATTCTTTATCAATTCCCTTACTCTCAAGTTCTTCATTTACTTTCTCAATTCCAATTTTATCCAGTTTATCAATGGCGACGGTAATATCTATAATCTTATCAGGATGACCTATTACTGATGCAATGCCACTTAATATTTTCCTGTTGTTCAGTTTAATGACAACATCTATATTAAGGTGATGGAAGATCCTGTCGGCCATAACAATCAGCTCAGCTTCATTAACTAGTGAATCTGAACCAATGACATCTGCATCACACTGATAAAATTCGCGGTAGCGTCCTTTTTGTGGGCGGTCGGCACGCCATACAGGTTGTAACTGATAGCGTTTAAAAGGAAAAGTAATTTCATTTCGATGTTGAACCACGTAACGGGCAAAAGGAACGGTTAAATCATATCGAAGTCCTTTATCGCTTATTTTGCCAGATAATTTTAAATGGTTTCCAAGAACCATATCTTCACTACTAACTTCAGAAAGGAAATCGCCCGAATTAAGTATCTTGAATAATAGTTTATCACCTTCCTCACCGTATTTACCAAGTAAAGTAGATAAATTCTCCATTGCCGGAGTCTCAATTGGAAGATATCCATGCTGTTCAAAGATGTTGCGAATAACACCGAAGATGTAGTTACGGCGGCTCATCTCAACAGGAGAGAAATCCCTTGTGCCTTTAGGTATTGAAGGTTTTTGAAAATTCATCTAAGTAAATTACGATGCGGCAAATTTAGTAAAGCTTTTTGTATTTAAGTCTGTGCGGTGTTTCATTACCTATTCTTTTTTTACGGTTCTCCTCATAATCGGTATAACCGCCTTCAAAATAGATTACCTGAGAATCACCCTCAAAAGCAAGAATGTGTGTTGCAACACGATCAAGAAACCAACGATCGTGAGAAATAATTACAGCACAACCTGCAAAATTTTCGAGCCCTTCTTCAAGTGCCCTGAGTGTATTGACGTCTATATCATTAGTTGGCTCATCAAGTAAAAGAACATTAGCTTCTGATTTAAGGGTTAATGCCAGATGCATACGGTTTCGTTCACCACCCGACAGAACGCCGGCCTTTTTTCCTTGATCTGCTCCACTGAAATTAAAGCGAGCAACATAAGCTCTTGAGTTAAAGAGTTTTCCTCCTAACTGTATATTTTCATTTCCTTCAGAAATTACTTCCCAAACCGATTTTTCGGGGTCTATTTCAGTATGTGCCTGATCAATGTAACCAATTTTAACTGTATCACCCACCATAAAATTTCCTGAATCAGGTTTTTCAAGACCCATTATAAGTCTGAAAAGAGTTGTTTTACCTGCTCCATTTGGTCCTATTATTCCCACTATACCGGCAGGAGGTAAACTAAAATTCAGATTCTCAAAAAGTAATTTATCTCCAAATGCTTTTGAAATATTTTGGACCTCAATAACTTTATTTCCTAATCTGGGACCATTAGGAATGAAGATTTCCAGCTTTTCTTCTTTTTGTTTTGTGTCTTCACTCATGAGCCGTTCATATGCTGCAAGTCGTGCTTTCGATTTTGCATGTCTGGCTTTTGGTGACATTCTTACCCATTCAAGTTCACGTTCTAATGTTTTCCTTCTCTTACTTTCAGACTTTTCTTCCATGGCAAGTCTGCTAGATTTCTGTTCAAGCCATGATGAATAATTGCCCTTCCAGGGAATACCTTCTCCGCGGTCTAATTCGAGTATCCAGCCTGCAACATTATCAAGGAAATACCTGTCGTGGGTAACCGCAATTACCGTCCCTTTATATTGTTTTAAGTGTTGTTCGAGCCATTCAATACTTTCTGCATCAAGATGGTTGGTAGGCTCATCTAATAAAAGTATATCAGGTTCCTGCAGTAATAACCTGCAGAGTGCAACTCGTCTTCTCTCTCCTCCTGATAAGTTCTTAACAAGGCTTTCAGGATCCGGGCATCTCAAAGCATCCATTGCTCTCTCTAAACGTGCATCAAGATCCCACCCATTATGATTATCAATTAGTTCAGTTAATCTACCTTGTTCTTCAATTAGAGAATTCATTTCATCATCACTGAGAGGATCTGAAAAGCGATTATTTACTGCTTCAAAATCCTTAAGTAGTTTCACTGTTTCTGCGGCACCTTCTTCAACAACTTCTCGCACAGTCTTATTATCATCTAAGTGTGGTTCTTGTTGAAGCATGCCAACAGTATATCCTGCTGAAAAGACTACTTCACCAGTATATGATTTATCAATCCCGGCAATTATCTTTAATAAAGTTGATTTTCCAGATCCATTGAGCCCAATAATTCCAATTTTTGCACCAAAGAAAAAGGAAAGATAAATATCTTTAAGAATTTGTCGGTTAGGAGGTATAACTTTTCCTACACCAACCATTGAAAATATGATTTTATTGTCGTCGGCCATTATTTAGTATTTTTAGCAAAAGTACTAAATAAACCCGTTAGGTGAGATGTATATTCTTAATATCTATATGTTAAAGTGAGAACTTTTAAACAATAAATTTTTATTTCAAAGGTCAATTATTCTTTGAAAGATTCAAAGGGAGTAGTACTACTTATTAAAAGGAATTAGATAGAAACAGGATCATGGATAGTAACTTTTGAGCCTGGTTGCATAATCATTGTAAACGTACTTCCTTTATTTGGTTCACTTTTTACTTTGATCATTCCATGATTCAGTTGCATAAATTCCATACAAAGACCCAAACCCATACCTGTACCTGTTTCACCCTTAGTGCCGATTCTCCTTATTTTAGGATCGAAAGTAAAAAGTTTATCAATCATTGCAGGTGCAATTCCAATTCCACTATCAGTAATTGAAAGTTTTGCTGATTCCACAGTTGAATTACCTTTTATAAAAATAGTTCCGCCGGCATTAGAGAATTTTACTGCATTTGACAGCAAATTTCTAAAAATTGCACCCATCATGTTAGGATCGGCATGAGCCATAAGGAGAGGAGGTATTTCAATTGATAGTTTCAGATTTTTATTCTTTAAAGGAAGTTCGAAAATTGGCACAATTGAATCAACCAAGTCTTTTATGTTGATATATTTAGGAATAACATTAGCATTTCCAGTTTGTATTCTTCCCCACTCTAAAAGATTTTCAATTAGCTTATAAGTGTCCGAAGTTACTTTATACATATTAGTAATAGCATCAAGTCGTTGCTCGTCGGTAAATTGGTCATATTCCAAACTTAATAATTCAGTAAATCCAAGCAATGACTGAAAAGGTGACTTAAGGTCATGGGCGACAATACTAAAGAATTTGGTTTTTGTTTCGTTCAATTTAAATTGCTCCAAATATAATTTATCAAGTTCCTCTTTTTGCTTTGAGATTTGTTTATTTCTCAAAGCAAGTAATTCATTTTTTTTCTTTTTTGAATGATAAAGAAGAAACAGAAAGGCTAATGAAACCAATACGATAGCAGTAATGACAATAAAGAGATTACGTATTGTCTGTTGCCTGTTTAGGGCCAATTGACTATATATATTTTGTTGACGTAATAATTGATTATCACGTTCAGTTTGCTCAAGTTCAAAACTTACCCTAATCATATTTAACCTGTTGAGGTTTTCATGATTATAAATTGTATCGGTTATATCTTCATGTTTTTTCATGAATTCATATGCACGTTGATAATTACCTTTAGCGGCATATGCTTTTGATATTCCTGAATATATCTCTTGAATTAGTGGATCAGAGCCTGATTTTTCAATAATAGCCAAAGCATCTTTATACGAGGCAACTGCATCATCGTATTCACCCTTATTATATTTTAATTCTCCGATTCCCTGAAGGATACTTGCAACTAGAAATTTATCAGACTTGATTCCCGATATCCTCAAAGCTTCCTGATAATTGGTCATAGCCAGATTATATTCTTTAATCTTTGTATAAATACGACTAATACTTATCAAACTGGTTATAACGCCCTCATTGTCGTTGTTTTTATTCGAAATTTCAAGTGATAACTGGTTGTATTTAAGTGAACTACTAATATTATTCAAATTCAAATATGCTTCTCCAAGATTGTTGTAAACAACACCTAGTTCTTTCTTTTCATTATACTTGATATAAATCTTTTCAGATTTATTATAATACTGAATGGCTGTTTTGTACTCTTTAAGTATATGATAAATGTTACCAATATTAATGTAAATGGGAGCCATTTCTATGCTGTCGGAAAGGCTCTCTGTAGTTTTAAGAGCCTGAGTCATGAATTGAAGTGCAAGATCAAGGCGACCTAATGTGTAATAAACATTTCCAATATTAGATAATGCAATTGAAAGCTTCTTTTTTGAATCATCCAGTTTACTAAAAAGTTTGGAAGCTTCATTATATCTACTTAATGCATTTGAGTAATCAGCTTGTCTTTCATAAATCAATCCCGTGTTATTTAAAATAGTTGCTATACCATCTTTGTCATCAAGTTTCCTGTAAAGAAGTAAAGCCTGTTCATTATATTCAAGAGACTGCCTTAAGTTTTGTTTGAAAAAGTGTGCCTTTCCCATATTTTTCAAAGCTCTGGCTCTTATGTCAATTAACTCCTCGTCCTTTGAACTTTCAAGTACTTCTTTTAAAACTTTAATCGCTTCATCCGGTGAATTTTTAAGTGCATTTTCAGCTTTAATATTCAATTCATTAAGTCTGTTTCTATCAATTTCAGAAGCAAAACAATCACCAATCGTTAGCTGAAACAATACAAGGAAAAATAAAATGTAAAAATATTTTGCTTTCAGCATGGAATATTATTGATTATTACTGATTGATCTTGATTGAACGAAAAAGTAATCTTATTATTTGTCAACTTTTTTAATTGTATCTTTCATTAATAATGCTAATCTATCTGTTGATCCTTTCCATGAGTAATTTGCTTTAATAAATAGATATCCATTTAATGCAATTTTATCAGCAAATTCCTGATCTTCCATTAATTTAATTGCTAAAGTAGCAACTTCCTCAGGTGAATTTCCAATTAATATTTCTGAATTTTCTTTTGCACGCAATGCTGAATTGCAAAGTGTTGATGTGATACATGGTAGTTTCATAGCCATAGCTTCAAGTAGCTTATTTTGAAGCCCTGTACCAAGTTGCATAGGTGCCATAAATATTTTTGAACCAGCATAATATTCTCTGATATCATTTACCCATCCGGTAACAATTACTTTTTCAGAAGCTAACGCTTTAACTCTCGAATGTGGCGTAGCACCTGCAAGTGTTAGTCTTGTTTCGGGGAACTTTTCATGAATTAAAGGTAGTACCCGCTTAACTAAATATTCAGCACAATCAATATTAGGAGGATATCCCATATTTCCGGTAAATAATAGTTCTGAAATTTTCTTAGTTTTAACCGGTTTAAAATAATCCTGATCTACCCCATTAGGAATTATTGCAATCTCTTCCTTTTTTATATGTGGTATACAATCCCTGTCAGGCTTTGATATAATTGTTTTTATATCGAAAATATCAAAAACCTTAGCTTCATATTTTTGTAACCTTTTGAGCTCAAATTTAAATAGTATTTTCATAAAAGGGTTGGCTTTAGGTATTCTTCTTTCAACTCCTTTTGAAAATACATCCTGATAATCAATTGTTTTTGGAATACTGGTGCCAAATGCATAAGCAGCGGTTCTTAGTAGCTGGCAGTAGATATGATCAGGCTTAAGTTCCTCAATAATTTTATTGATACGTTTTTGTGCGTTTAAGCTGTAGTAGTAACCTGCTTGCAAAGGTCTGCCATTAAATAATGTCAGTAATAAATTCCAGGCTACAGGAAGCAGGTTTAATTTATGTATGTAAATTCTATTGCAATATGGCTTTACCATCTCTAAATCAGCATCTTTAACCGATTCATGACTCAAAGCAAAAAGTGTAATTGCATAGTGCTCCGAAAGAACTTTTATTTGATTGAAAGCCCTTAGTTTATCACCTTTTTCGGTAGGGTAAGGAAAGCGTGGTAAAATAATGAACAGCTTCATTCAAACATAAAGGATGTTTTGGTTATAGGTCATCCTTACGCTACAAAGATAGAAAAATTGATTAATGAAGTAGTTTGTGATAGAAAGATTCAAGTTGTTCAATAAGAAGTGCATTGTTATGATGTTGAGAAACAAATTCTGATGCTTCACTTCCTAATTCATAAATTTTTTCTTTATTTTGAATAAGCCTATTTATATTATCAATAAATTCTATTTTGGTATCAGCAATAAGCAAGTGTTTTCCACTAATATAGCTAATACCCTCTGCTCCAATTGATGTTGTAATAATTGCGCATTGAGCCAGCATACCTTCTATAATCTTTATTCTAATACCACTTCCCGAAAACAGAGGCACTATCATCACCTTATACTCATGCATATAATCAATTGCATTTTCAATCTCGCCATCAATAATAACTCTTTCAGAACTATAACTTCTTATGTTTTCAGGCATTTCCCTACCTGCAAGATGGAGAACAAGTGATGGACTGAGTTTGGAAACTTCGGGCCAAACTTCTTTCAGAAACCAAATAATGCCTTCAACATTTGGCATCCAGTTCATTGATCCCAAATGAAATATAGTATTTACGCTAACAGGTTTTTCAATTTCCCTTTTAAAATTATTTATTACTTCAGGTTGTATGCCAAAAGGAATAGCAAGCACTTTCTCTTTAGAAATTACAGAAGAAAAGAATTGAGCATCTTTATTAGTAATGGCTACAACCCCATCTACATCTTTAATTGCATCAATTTCATATTTCTTTAATGTTCTCGACAAGTGCCTCAAATACAATTTTTTTAAAGGATTTATCTCACCTTTATATAGTCGTTCCCAAATAAGATGTTCTATGTTATGCGCCCTAAGAATTATAAGGCCCTTTGAGTATTTCCTGATTAAAGAGATGTAGGGAGTCACAAATAAAGATTCCAACTGAATCACATCAAATTTTTCGTTTTTCAGTATCCTGGTTATAGCTGATGAAAACTCATGAGAAATGAAACGTTCAACATGATAGGATTTAGAAGTAAACAGATTAAGAAGGGCAGGTATTAGCTTTATTCGAAGATCAAGATTAATCAACTCAATTTGAGTTCTTTTCCGATAATTTTCAGGGATTGAATCAAGGTTAACATTGT
>JBLMZZ010000229.1:0-10571 GCA_050259095.1 Omnitrophica WOR_2 bacterium
CTTACTAAATGGAATTTCATGGGTTTGGCTCATACCAAGACTCTCAGAAATGGTCAATTTAAAAAAGAGATTATTACCAGAAAAGAATTGATGGTTAATCCAAATCTTCCCAGATTTTTTAGAGAGGGTGACAGCATGACCATTCAAACCAAGATTAGTAATATTACACCTAATCCTATGCAGGGTAAGGCATTGCTTGAAATTCTTAATGCAATGACCATGCAACCTGTTGATAATGAATTTACAAATAAGGAAGCTTCGAAGCAGTTTGACATTACTCCTAATGGCAATACTACCGTTAACTGGAAGATAACAGTACCTTCAAATATCAGTGCAGTGATAGTGAGGATTACCGCTCAAGCGGGTAATCATAGTGATGGAGAAGAGGTTATGCTGCCTGTGCTTATCAACAGAATGTTGGTTACTGAAACATTACCATTACCATTAAGTAGTAATAAAACAAAGACTTTTAAGTTTACAGGAGCTTTGAATGAGGTAAATAGCACTTTAAGTAAAAACACTTCAACCTTAACACCTCATCGTTTAACACTTGAGTTTACATCAAACCCTGCATGGTATGCTGTTCAAGCTTTACCATGGCTGAATGAAAAAGAGAACGAGAACTCCGACCAGATTTTTAATCGCTTCTATGCAAACAGTATAGCTGGTTTTATTGCTAATAGTAGTCCAAAAATCAAGAATGTATTTGAATCATGGAAGAGTATTTCTCCAGATGCCCTTCTCTCAAATCTTGAAAAGAATGCTGAGTTGAAAGCATTGGTTGTTGAAGAAACACCCTGGCTTATGGATGCAAAAGATGAATCGGAGCAAAAACAGCGACTGGCACTATTGTTTGACTTAAACCGTATTGCTGCTCAAAATTCGGCAGCATTATCAGATCTTGCAGAAAAACAAACGGTTAATGGCGGATGGCCCTGGTTTGAAGGAATGCCTGAAAGCAGATATATTACCCAGTTGATTGTAACCGGAATGGGTAAACTTAACTATCTGAAAGTGTTGGATCTTAAGAAAGATGATGAAAGCAGTCAAATTGTGCGTAAAGCTGTCACCTTCCTTACCGATAAAATAATTGAAGATTATAACCGGATATTAAAAGACTCTGCTAACATTAAACGTAATGACCCGAATAAGAAAGTATCTAAGGATTATCTGAATAGTGATCATTTAGATTATCAACAAATACAATTCCTTTACGCACTTTCTTATCTTAAAGATATTGCACAACCTTCGGAAAAAGCAAAAGATGCTATTGCCTATTTTAGTGGTCAGGCAAGAAAGTATTGGAATACACGAAGTTTATATGCTCAGGCAATGATTGGAATATGGGCAGGCAGAAGTGGTGATAGCAAAACTACACAGTCTATCATGAATTCACTTCGTGAAAGATCGATTACAAATGAAGAAATGGGCACTTATTGGAAAGACAACCGTCCAGGGTATTATTGGTATCAGGCACCCGTTGAAACACAATCAATAATAATAGAACTCTTTGAAGAATTTGCTGCAACAGGTGATGCTAAAACAGCGAATTTAAATGAAGTTGACCAAATGAAGACTTGGTTACTCAAGCAAAAGCAAACACAATCATGGCCAACAACCACGGCAACTGCTGAAGCTGTTTATGCACTGCTATTAAGAGGAACTGATTGGTTACAAACTGAGCAGAAGGTAAAGATTAACATTGGATCAAAAGTACTTGATATTCCTTCAAAAGATATAAAGACAGAACCGGGAACAGGTTATTTCAAGACTTCATGGAGTGGTAAAGAGATTGTTCCGCAAATGGCTGATATTACTATTACTAAATCAGATAACACACCTGCATGGGGAGCTTTATATTTCCAATACTTCGAAAATTTGGATAAGATAAAAGCTGCCGACAGTCCATTAAAGATTAACAAACAGCTCTTTATAAAAGAGAATACGCAAGCCGGACAAAGACTATTGGCAATAACTCCGGAAAAAAAGATTCAAATTGGGGATCAGATAGTAGTTAGAATTGAGATTATAGTTGATCGTGATCTTGAATACGTGCATTTGAAAGATCTGCGGGCATCGGCATTTGAACCTGTGAATGTACTTTCAGGGTATCAATGGAGGAGTGGACTGGGTTATTATGAAAGTACCCGTGATGCCTCAACTGATTTCTTCTTCAACTATTTACCAAAAGGCACCCATGTATTTGAATATAGTTTAACAGCTTCTCAATCAGGAGAGTACTCCAATGGTATCAGTACAATCCAATGTATGTATGCTCCCGAATTTGCAGCACACAGCAAAGGCATTAGAGTTCATGTAAAATGAGGGTTGTAAGCAAAGTTTATTGTTCCATACGATGCTTTGCTTCAACGCACCACATGAGTTCCTGAATGAAGTAAGAAACGCGGTCGAGAACACTGTTATCTGTCGGGACACCGTTTTCATCGTACAATTCCTGAACCTTAGGGTTTGGAAACATGGCGGGTACTGTCCACGCTCTGATCTTCCATAATGAAAATTGCAGTGATGTAATGACCTGTGTACCTCCAAAAACACCATCAGAGCATGTAGAAATTGCTATTGGTTTCTTATACCATTCTTTATAAAGCAGATCAATTGCGTTTTTAATGGCAGGAGGATACCCTCCATTATACTCCGGAGTGACGATTATAATGCCATCAGCCTTTTTAACCCTTTCAGCGTATTCAAGAGCAGATGGGATAGGATTCTCCATTCTGCTTAACCTTTCATCAAAAATTGGGAATTGATATTCATTTAAGTCAATAATCTCGGAAGTGGCAATACTCTTCTCTTCTAGATATCTTTTTAAGAATAACGCAACTCTGTGGCTATTTCTGCCCTTACGGACGCTTGCTGAAATAATGGCAATGTGGTACATGCTTGTTTATTGTTTATGAGTAACCCATAAACAAAGAAAAGAATAAAAGGTTACCAAAACATAAATAATGATAAGCGGTCTTAAATCACCACATTAATAATTTTATTCACCACCACAATTACTTTCTTAGGTGATTTACCTTCAAGCCATTTCTGTGAATCAGGAGATGCCAGAACTGCAGCTTCAATATCTTTAACTTCAGCATCAATGGGCATAATTAACTTAAAACGCATTTTGCCATTAAAAGAAACAGGATATTCGAATGTATTTTCAATAGTGTACTCTTCTTTGTACTCCGGATAAGTGGCTTTAGTAACGCTTTCAACATTACCCAGCAGACTCCAGAGTTCTTCGGCAACATGCGGTGCATATGGTGAAATGAGGATGGTAAGGCTGCTAAGAATGCTTCTGTTATTGCATTTTAGTTCTGCCAGTTCATTCACACAGATCATGAAGTTACTAACTACAGTATTGAATGAGAAACGCTCAATATCGTCGCTCACCTTCTTAATAGTGCGATGCAAAACTCTTAGTTCAGCAGCAGTTGGTTCATTATTGTTTACGCTAAAGTTATTATCCTTGTCGTGGTATAACCTCCACAACTTCCTCATAAACCTAAAGACTCCTTCAATTCCATTAGTATCCCATGGTTTTGCTTGCTCAATTGGGCCAAGAAACATTTCGTACAACCTGAGAGTATCAGCACCATAACGTTCAATTAAGTCGTCGGGATTCTGAACATTATACTTGGACTTCGACATCTTTTCAACTTCCCAGCCGCAAATATATTTTCCATTCTCAAGTTCAAAAGTTGCATCGGCAAACTGAGGCTGCCATTGTTTAAAGGCCTCTATATCCAGCACATCATTATGAACCATGTTAACATCCACATGTATCTGTTGAATCTTCTTTTCATCACCATTATACTCATTGAGGAGATTAAGGCTGATATACTTATTTGTTCCGGCTAAACGATATACAAAATTAGAACGGCCCTGAATCATCCCCTGATTTATCAGCTTAGAGAATGGTTCATCTTTTACGGCCAACCCAATATCAAATAAAAATTTATTCCAGAATCTTGCATAGAGTAAGTGTCCTGTAGCGTGCTCAGCACCACCCATATACAAATCTACGCACTGCCAATAATTAACAGCTTCGTTTGAGAAATACGCCTCATTGTTATGAGGATCCATATATCTGAGGTAATAGCCACTTGACCCTGCAAAGCCGGGCATAGTATTGGTTTCAAGTGGATATCCATCTTTATTTACCCAATTGTGTGCACGTGCTAAAGGAGGTTCTCCTGTTTCGGTAGGTAAAAATGCATCTACAGATGGAAGTTCTAGTGGCAATTCAGATTCATTCAGGGTATAAGGCATCCCGTCTTTGTAATAAACAGGGAAAGGTTCCCCCCAATATCTTTGGCGACTAAAAATAGCATCTCTGAGACGGAAATTAACCTTGCCTTTTCCTATTTCGCGTTCTTCAAGGTATTGGATTGTTGTTGATATTGCTTCCTTCACTTCCATTCCGTTAATGAAGCCACTATTAATCATTACACCTTCCTTTGAATCGTAAGATTCTTCCCAAAGAGAAGGATCAACAGGTGTTTCTCCTTTTCGTGTAACAACTTGAATTATTGGAAGCTTAAAGTGACGTGCAAATGCAAAGTCGCGACTATCATGTCCAGGTACTGCCATGATTGCTCCAGTTCCATAGCCCATTAAAACATAATCAGCTACCCAGATAGGAATCTCCTCTCCGTTGAGCGGATTAATGGCATAAGCTCCAGTAAATTCTCCACTTACCTTTTTAACTTCAGTCATACGCTCACGCTCTGAACGGTTTTTAGCCCATTGAACATAAGCTTGTACTTTAGTTTTATGCTCAGAAGTAGTGATTGCATTAATATAAGGATGTTCAGGAGCAAGTACCATAAAAGTCACTCCAAACATAGTATCTGCACGAGTTGTAAATATCTCGAGAGGTTCTTCAAAATCTTTGATTTTAAATGTGGCCATACAACCCACACTTCTGCCGATCCAATTGCGTTGAATATCTTTAATCGAATCGTGCCAGTCAATGGTTTCTAACCCTTCAAGTAGGCGGTCAGCATAGGCTGTAATCCGCAGCAACCATTGTTTCATCAATTTTCGTTCAACGGGATATCCTCCTCTGACCGAAAATCCTTCACTTACTTCATCATTCGCTAATACGGTGCCTAATGCCGGACACCAGTTAACAATAGTGTCGGCAAGGTATGCGAGGCGATACTTCATCAATATCTCCTGCTTTTGGACTTCATTATATGATTGCCAGTCACTGGCGGTAAAGCTTACAACTTCAGAATGTGAAGATTGAATTTGTACGTTGCCTGAAATCTCAAACTCTTTTATGAGTGTGGTTATAGGTTCAGCTTTTTTAGTCAGCTTATTATACCAGGAATGGAATAATTGAATGAAAGTCCATTGAGTCCATTTATAATAACTTGGGTCACTGGTCATAACCTCACGATCCCAGTCATAAGAGAAACCTATTTTATCTAACTGTTCCCGATACCTGTCAATGTTCTTTTTAGTAGTAATGGCAGGATGAGTACCTGTTTGTATTGCGTATTGCTCAGCTGGCAATCCGTATGCATCGTACCCCATTGGGTGAAGAACATTAAAACCTTTTAGCTTTTTATATCTGGAATAAATATCTGAAGCTATATAGCCAAGTGGATGCCCTACATGTAATCCGGCACCCGAAGGATAAGGAAACATATCAAGTACATAATACTTTGGTTTAGAGTGATCGATCTCCGTTTTATACGTCTTATTTTTCGACCAGTATCTCTGCCACTTAGGTTCTATTTCAGCAAAATTATATTCCATTAGAATTTTAAATTAGAGCGCAAAAATACAACAAAAAGGCTATCACATCAATCTGAACCAATGAAGCAAACAGGTTATTCAATCATTTTGACTACGATAGATGTAACAAGCCCTCAGCACTTACCATTATAGATCTTTTTTAATAGTTCTTTATCACATTTTTGGCAATAATGGATGTTTATTGCCCAAAATGTGATAAACATTAGAATATAACCTATTTGCTTTTGAGCGATAGTTTGCTTATCTTTATACTTGAAAATTATGCCTTTACGGGATTAGTAAAAATGAGTTATTAACAACCTTCCTACGATACAATTATTTCTCCCCGGCCCAAAAAGTTGAATACTATTGATAATTAAGGATATTAAGAAAAGATATTAACAATTCTTAATTCCTTGCTTAACTTAATTATATTTACACATTATCTCCCCCCGGTTATTGAAGCATCAAATAATTTTAGGTTTAAACTACTGATCTTAGACTTATTTATCTGAAATCTCAATTTCAATATGACCGATGAAGAAAATCTCATCATTTTAGCAGATGATGATGAAAATCACAGATTCCTTTTTGAAAGAGCCTTTTTAAAAGTTGCTGATCAACAGGAATTGTTGGTTTTTAGTGATGGGTTTTACCTGATGGAATATCTTAGGGATATCAGAAACCCATTACCCAGACTTATCTTCATCGACATTCATATGCCTCTAAAGAATGGACTAGAATGTCTTAAAGAGATCAGAGAGGATGAAAGATGTAAACGTATTCCGGTTATAGTTTGTACAACATCACATGATATATCCGATGAACGACAGGCCATCTTGTACCAGGCAGATATGTTTATTCGTAAAACCGGTGATCCGGAAGAATTAAGGTATATAATTGGAAGAGTGCTGCGTATGGAGTGGATTGAAAAACTCCTGCGACCTCATGATTACTAGAACTCTTAGAAATATCTGAATGGGTTATAGTTGATACCTTTATCAAAAGCATCTACATGTTCTTTTTGCTTCAGGAAGTTTACTATGGCATAAGTAACAGGTGTAAAAAGCACCTCTACTCCTGTTTTAAACAAGTAATTTGAGATGATAATTGCAATCAGAACATGGTTAGGGAATAGATTATAAAAAGCAACAAAACAGAAGATTGCTGTATCGATTCCTTCACCAATAATGGTTGAGCCGATCGTTCTAACCCATAAAAAGCGGCCATTGGTAAAAATCTTCAATTTCGACATCAGAAAAGCATTAGAGAATGCCCCTGCAAAATAGGCCGCTAAACTCGCCATTACTATTCGTGGAACGAAGCCTAGTAAAGATTCAAAAGCTTGCTGATTATGCCAGTCGGGAGCAGCAGGTAGTATTTGAACCACCCATAACACCAGCGACATTAGTAAAGCAGCTCCGAAACCTGTCCAGATAACCTTGCGTGCTAGTTGATACCCATATACTTCGGTTAGTATATCTCCAAATATATAACTTAACGGGAAAAGCAAGGTGCCTCCATCAAAAGTGAAAGGTCCCAGTATAAGTATTTTTGTGGAAGCTAAATTAGAGATCAATAGCACCGCAACAAAGAGAGCCATGATCACATCGAAATACTTGTAATCTCTCACGTTCTGATTCAATGAATTTTTGAGCATTAACTATTTATTAGCTGATGATAAAAAATAGATTGAAACTGATAACAACGTAAACTCTATCAGCTGATTTTCAGTAACTGCAGGAATAAAGTGGATATAGATGCTATAAATAAATAATAAGGTTAGGAATAGGGCAGAAATTACCGTTAGAGTTGTTTTAGATGAGAATCCTCCGGCAAATAGCAACAACGAGAATAATACAAAAGCCAGTGCTATATAAAAATTCTGATCATGAACATTTAATCCCTGTATCGTTTTTGAATAATGCATAATCATCCAAACAAGCACAATTATGCGTAACAGCCATCTTGAAAAAGGAAGCAGTGTTTTTATAGGTTTCATACCTGCTAACTGGTTATGATTGTTTAGGAAGATTAATTATTAATTTTAATTCATCAAGTTGTTCTTGCTTAATGGATGCAGGAGAATCAATCATAACATCGCGACCTGAATTATTTTTAGGGAAAGCAATGTAATCGCGAATACTATCAGATCCACCAAAAAGAGAACACATTCGATCGAATCCAAAAGCTATACCACCATGAGGTGGTGCACCGTATTCAAAAGCATTCATTAGAAATCCAAATTGTGCCTGAGCATCTTCATCTGTAAATCCAAGAATAGAGAACATTCTCTTTTGAAGGTCCCTGTTATGTATTCTTATCGATCCACCGCCTACTTCAACACCATTAATTACAAGGTCATAAGCATTTGCTCTTACTTTACCCGGATCAGTGTCAAGGAGTTTAATATCTTCGGGTTTAGGAGAAGTGAACGGGTGATGCATAGCATAAAAACGTGCAGTTTCATCATCCCATTCAAGAAGCGGGAAGTCAGTAACCCACAATGGCGCAAATACCTGTGGATTCCTTAGGCCAAGTCTGCTACCCATTTCAAGTCGTAATTCAGATAGTGCTTTATGTGTACTTGCAGCACTGCCTGCAATAATTAGCATCAAATCACCTGGCTTAGCATCAAAGACATTGACCCATGCTTTAAGCTCATCCTCATTATAGAATTTATCTACTGATGATTTGAGGCTGCCATCTTCATTATATCTTACATATACTAATCCTGCAGCCCCTAATTGCGGGCGTTTAACAAAGTCAGTGAGTTCATCAAGTTGTTTACGGGTGTAATTGGCACAACCTGTAGCATTAATTCCGGCAACAAGTTCAGCATCATCAAATACCTTGAAGTTATGACCTTTCACTATGTCATTCAATTCTTTAAAAGTCATTTCAAACCTGATATCGGGCTTATCATTGCCATAATTTTTCATTGCATCGGCGAATGACATTCGTGGAAATGTGTGAATATCAATCCCTTTAACCACTTTAAAGAGGTATTTAGTAAGTCCTTCGAAGGTATTAAGTATGTCTTCCTGTGTAATGAACGACATTTCACAATCTATCTGAGTAAATTCAGGCTGACGGTCGGCACGAAGGTCTTCATCACGGAAACACTTTACTATCTGGAAATATCTGTCGAACCCCGAAACCATAAGCAGTTGCTTAAATGTTTGTGGTGATTGAGGAAGTGCATAAAACTGTCCTTCATTCATTCTTGAAGGTACCACAAAATCACGTGCACCTTCAGGAGTAGATTTAATGAGAACTGGTGTTTCAACTTCTATAAAACCTTCTTTATTGAGATAATTCCGTGTCTCTATGCCCATTCTGTGTCTAAGAAGGAGGTTTTCTCGTACTACACTTCTTCTCAGATCGAGATATCGGTATTTCATTCTGAGTTCATCACCTCCATCTGTATTATCTTCAATAGTGAAAGGTGGAACCTTAGAAGTATTTAGAACTTCAAAGCTGCTAACGATGATTTCAATTTCACCTGTAGCCATTTTAAGATTCTTATTACTTCTTTCAGTCACAACTCCTGTAGCAGAAATTACATATTCGCGCCCCAACTTCCTAGCTTCTTCACATAAGGAAGAATTCACTTCCATGTTAAAAACCAACTGTGTCAGTCCATAACGATCACGTAAATCTATAAAGGTCATTCCTCCCAGATCACGTGATTTTTGTACCCAGCCACAAAGAGTTACTGTTTGATTTATGTTTGAAAGTGAAAGCTCACCACAAGTATGTGTCCTCAGCATAATGAATAAATTTTTGAAGTTGCGAAATTAATCATTTAAGCATTTACTAGATAAGATAAAAAAACATCTGTTGTTTAGATTACCTTCTTGCCTTTTTGTGATAAATAGAATACTAATTAATTATTCACAAATGAAAGTTTTCCGCTCCCTTCTGATACTCATTGTCTTGAGTCTTTCATTTTATTGTAAAGTTGAAGCGCAATTTGCAGGATTATGTGAAAACTCGTTTCCATTAAATAATAAATCAGGAAACTGCATCTGGCTGACGAACCTTACAGCTGATCAAATAAAAGATCAGTATCTTAATCGAACCGATTTTAAGCCTGAGAAGATTATTCCCATTAATGAAAAAACAACCGAAGGTTACCGGTTGTATTATCGTCACATGGGAAAGCTTGGCTGGCAGAAGTATTGGATTCGTATTACAACAATAAGAACTGGTAATACAGTTAGCTACTATGAGGAAAATAATCCTGAATTATTAATGCAACCTTTCAGAGGATTTAAACCATTAATTGGAAATTATGGTCATACGACAGCCGACTTTAAAAAGATTTATAAACAATATCAGCATCTTGCTTGTAGAATGTACAGGCAGATACCCGACAATAAAGGAAATCTTTCGGATGAAATGACTATGTTGTTACAGAAATATCTTGATGCTACAATTGAGGAAAATCTTATTGCTTCTGATAATAAAGAAATCACACTTTCATCAGAGCAAACCACTCCCATTAAAGATAACTGGGATTACTGGATTCAATTCCTTCAGGAACTTGAAACACGTGGTTTTATCTCACTAATAGAGTATAGCACTTGTCCAATTGATTAATATACAGTAAAATACTGAAACATTTAGCAGTTTTTTTGTTTGATTCATACAGGCATTAAACATTTGCCTTCTATCAAACTAAAACGAGCTATAAGCATGTACATTCTTGGAATAAATTCAGTTTTTCACGATTCTTCTGCAGTAATTCTTAAAGATGGTAAGCTATTGGCTGCTGCTGAAGAAGAACGATTCACTCATATTAAGCACGG
>JBLMZZ010000230.1:0-12997 GCA_050259095.1 Omnitrophica WOR_2 bacterium
ATTAGCGATTTATAAAAATTCATTTCATATCTTTGATATAATCAACTTCATATATTATGGCTTGGAAAATTATAAGAATTTTAGTGGCTATTCTTGCAATCCCGATACTGCTGTTCATTGGGTTTTTAGGATTTCAGACACTTGATGAATATAAACCAGCCAAAGAAACTTTATTAGTTAAGGATTATAATGCTCCTGCAATAAGCGATTCATTTACTATTATTACGTGGAATATCGGTTACGAGGGATTAGGGGAGGATATGGACTTCTTTTATGAAGGTGGTAAAATGGTACGGCCCTCTAAAGATCAATATTCTAAATACAGCGAAGAGATTTCACAAAAGATCGCTTCTTTTGATACTGCAGCATTTATTTTTCTCCAGGAAGTTGATACACTATCGCATCGCAGCTGGAACCACAATCAACTTAACGAAATAAAGCAGCTGCTTCCCGGATACCATGGCTATTTTGCTGAAAACTACAAAGCGTGGGTTCCTGTTCCAATTCTTAATCCTATGGGTAAGGTCAGGGCCGGACTGGTAACATTCAGTAAATACATGCCTGTGAGTTCTAAAAGAGTGTCTTATGAGTCTTCATACGGTTGGCCAATGAGATTATTCCAATTAAAAAGATGTTACCTTGAAACCCGTTTTAAGACTTCTGATGGGAAACAACTGGTACTTGTTAACACCCATAACTCAGCTTTTAGTGATGCTGCTTCACTTAGGGACAAAGAGCTGAATACATTAAAAACGTTAATGTTGAATGAGTATATGAAGGGTAATTATGTGATTGTTGGTGGCGACTGGAATCAAAATCCACCATCATTCGATACAACACTCTTGTTGCCTGTCTATAAATCAAAACATATTTATCCGGGCATTCCTTCAGATTTTATACCAAATGGATGGAATTATGCTTTTGACCCGATACATACAACAAATCGCTATGTCAATATACCATACAAAGCCGGCGAAACATTTTCTACACTTATTGATTTTTTTGTGATCTCTCCTAATGTAAGATTAAAGAGTGTAAAAACTATCCCAACAGGCTTCAAAGAGTCTGATCATCAGCCTGTGGTTATAAATGTTATCATTTAAAATTATTGATTATAAGAAGAAAAGATCTGAAGCTATTCCATCGGCTAATAAAATACCTTCGTTAGTGAGAGTATAGATGTGACCATCAACTTTCATAAGTGCTTTTACCAGCCACTTTTTTGATTGGTCTATAAAATACCTTTCCATATCACGCCCGAAATTCTTTTGTATGTATTCCGTATCACAACCCCACATAGTACGTAAACCTGTCATTACATACTCATTATACTGGTTACTTAAAGTGAGGACTTCGCTCTCGGAAGGAATGATATTTTGATTAATAGCTTTAATGTATTCGGTAACTGAAGACACATTCCATTGGCGTATTATACCATTGTATGAATGTGAGGAAGGTCCAAAACCCATATATTCTTTCCCTTGCCAATACGATAGATTGTGTTGTGCAAAATGACCGGGCTTACAGAAATTAGAGATCTCATAGTGTAAATACCTATTTTCCCCCATAAAATCCATCAATATTTTAAATTGTTCAGCTGATTGAACCTCGTTTACTGGTTTTACTTTCTCAGTTTGAATTTGCTTAAATAAAGGTGTGTTGGGCTCAACAGTTAAAGCATAAGCAGAAAGATGAGGTAAGGAAAACTCTATGAATTGATTAAGATTTTGTATCCATTGCTCATTACTCAAAGTCGGGATACCATAAATCAAATCTATTGAAAGTTCATTAAACCCATGATCCTTAGCAAGATTGATACATTCAATAGCTTTTTGTGCTGAATGTGCTCTTTTAAGGTATTTTAAATCGGCATCATGAAAAGATTGTATTCCAATGCTTAATCTGTTCACACCTAGGGATTTCCATGCTTCCAGGTTTTCGGAAGTGATATCATCAGGATTTGCTTCAAAAGTAATCTCTGCATTAGCCTGAATATTGAAATTCTCATGTACAGCACTAAAAAGCTCCTTTAATAATCCAATTGAAAGGAACGATGGCGTTCCACCTCCTAAATAAACCGTTTCTATATTCTTTTTGCTGTATGATATCTTTAATTCGTTGTTATTTCTGAGTAAATCAGCCTTTAAAGTCATTTCTTTACATATTGCTTTTATCATTTCAGGAGCACTCTTTCTTGAAACAATAGAAAAGAAATTGCAATAATTGCATTTTTGTCTGCAATAGGGGATATGGATATAAATACCAGCCATACTTTAAATTAATTTCCTGTTATAACTGTAACACATCGGGGCATAATCTCAAAAGTCATTGGTGTATGTCCGAGAGATTCACCATCAGTTTCCAGATAAAGTTCAGGATCTGATTCAATCTTTACAATCTGACCCCTGAATTGTTTAACCTGTCTTAATTTAACGAATGAGCCATCATATAGCTTTGCCACATTGCGAATTACCGTCATACGGGTAACTCTTGTTATTATCGTAATGTCGAATAAGCCATCATCAGGAATGGCCTGAGGAGCTTGTTTCATTCCTCCTCCATTAAATTGACAAATGGCAATACTCATACTGAATATATCCTCATCAACAGGTTTGCCATCAATTAGAAGTCGTGTTATTACTGGTTTAAAAGCTATAAGGCTGGTGAAAAGATTAACGAGATACGACAGTGGACCTCCCTTACCCAGTTGTTTTTGTTTATTAGTTTTCTTTGCAACCATTGCATCAAAACCCATTCCTGCCATATTTATAAAATATCGGGTTTTTTGATTGCTAGCAGTAGTATATACTACCTTTCCAACATCCTGTCGAAATGTCTTGCCTTTAGCAATTATATCTACTGCCTCTTTATATCCTTCGGGAATATTAAATGAACGACCCCAGTCATTGCCTGTTCCAACCGGGATCATAGCAATGATTATTTCGTCAGGAGCATACTTGTGTTGACTGAATATGCCGTTAATGACTTCATTTAAAGTGCCATCACCTCCAACAACTATTATTTTTCTAAAACCGGCCTCGATATATTTTCTTGCCAGTTTTACTGCATGATTAGGAGCATCTGTAAAAACACTTGTAAAATCAAGTCCTGCTTCAGTAATCAGGCGTGCTATCTCAAGCCAGTCTTTCTCACCTCTTCGCCTTCCGGCATTCGGATTAACAATAACAAACCAATCATTCCCTGATGATTTCATGACTGTTTACTCTTTAAAATATCTCTGGTAACCATACTTTCAAGTCTTTGATAAACTTCATCGACGGAAATAAGCTGCATACATTCACATACTTTCGACTTCCTGCATATATTGCATTCCTTATCTGCAACAATAAAAGAAGCTCTTTTCCCAATTGGTGCCCATCGGCCAGGATCCATTGGTTTAATGGGTGGATATAAGCCTATTGTAACCTTTCCTAAAGCCGAGGCAATATGTAGTGGTCCTGTTGAACCAGCTATAAGTGCATCTGCCGAATTGATAAACTGTATAAATTCTTTAAGATTAAATCTTCCGGTAACATCAACAACATTTCCTGCCAGTTTAAAGAAACCTTCCTTTTGCAACATTTCACCTTCAAGTTGAGTACCTGTGATGAATACTTTATAATTGTTTGTACCTGATCCTTTATTCTTTTTAGATAACTCTTGCGCTAGTTTTGCATAGTTTTCTATACCCCATTCACGGGAACTTCCTTTTGATCGGGGGTGAAGTATGATATTGAAATCTGAAGAGTTAATCAGATTTCCAAAAGTTGGATCAACAGGCTGATCTACTCTCATACCGTACAATGAAGGTATATCAGAAATTGTTATTGTGTTATCAGCATGATTTTCTTTATTTATACTTTCTTGAATTTTAAACTTATGCACTCTTTGGGCAAGTTTTAAATTCAGCATGGCTTCATGTAAATCAGATCGCTTTCTTGAAAGTGGCACCAGGATGTTGCAGTCACGCCAATGATATAAGCGGCCGGTGCTGCCTAAACGATTTGGGATGCCTGCTTTTCTTGCCAGAAAAGAAATTTTCTTGCGCGGAAATACATGTATTATCAGATCTGCATTAACTTCTTTTAATTGAGTAATAGCTTCAGACTCAGTAAGAGAATCAATTTCTTGCCAGTTTATAAAAGCATCAATGTTTGTACATGAATTAATGATTTCGGAAGTATAAGGCATTCCCAGAAAACTTATTCTGCAATCAGGGAATTTTCTCTTTAGTAAACCTGCCAATGGCAGTGTAAGGATTACATCACCAATACTATCCGTTCTGCTAATCAAAATATGCCTTGGATTCATTGAATTAGTTATTGGTGCTTTTATTCAGGGCTGATCTCTTTTTCTGTTGATTAAGCTGACGCAGTTTAGCATATTTCATAAAAGTAGCAAAAGCTGATATATAACAAACAATGAAACCATAATACCCGTCAATAAACCCACCCTTAATAAAATAATCACGAATAAATTTTACCAAAGGGCTGAAAATAACATGAAGTAGAGTACTTTGCTTACCCTTTATAAGAGCTTGTTGTGCAGTGAGATCTGAAAACTTATTTGCCTGTGAAACATGATCAGAGATAGTATGATAAGAATAATGCAGTATATCTCCTTTTAAATGGATAACAGGAGAACCATTTTTTAGCTTGATAGCTTCATGAATCAATGCACCACTCCAAAAACCATCATTAAAAGTGAATAATCTTATTTTCTTGTCGGGATACCATCCACAATGCTTTATCCATTTACCACAATAGTTTGTGAGCCTGTTCATTGAATAAGCAGATGCCTTTTGGTTATTCAAAACTTCAACAATACTTTTATAAAGCTCTTCTGACAGTGCTTCATCTGCATCAAGTGACAGGATTAGAGAATATTTTGCAAGGCTGTTGGCAAAGTTTTTTGTTTCAGCATATCCAAGCCAGTCATGTAAGTAAAAATGAGCACCGAATGATCTGCATATTGATTCAGTAAGGTCAGTTGAACCACTGTCGACTATTATTACATCATCACTTAAGCCCTCAATAGACCTTAGACATCGTTCAATGTTCTTCTCTTCATTAAGGGTGATGATGACTACAGATAGTTTTGACATATTGCAAATATATATGAATTTTACGATTTGTAGAAGACCAGTCTCAGTAGTATATTTGGTAGATTAATGATTATCAGCATGATAATTATTTCAAGAAATCAAATCATTTTTTCATCTTCGGAAAGAAAGTAAATTTTTATTCAATTTCCAGTGCCCTGATCTGAGATAAAGAAAAGAGAAAGTACCAAGAAGTACAAAATAGACCATTTCGGCCGTCCAGACACCATAAATTGGCACTTTAAACTTTTCTACAAGAAAATATGCGTAGATCAAATATATTGAAATGGTAATAACTTCAATAATCAATGCAATTTCAGTACGTTCTGTACCTGATACGGCGTTAAATAAAATATTTGAAAACGAAAAGAAAGTTAAAGCGGTTACTATAACATAAAGCACAGGAACTGTGTCATTTACTAATGAAATGTCGTTGGTATAAACTGATATTATTATTTTTGGAATTATCAAAACAATAATGACAAGACCTGCAATCAGCATAAAATTCATTTTAGCCACCCTTTTTACTGCCAGGATTACTTTTTCACTCTTACCTTCTCCAATTAAATTACTAACCAGTGTATTTGTGGTTGATCCTAAAGCCATAACAGGTATTAGAAGTACAATGTAAATGCTTCTGATGATGTTTGATATTGCCAGTGAACGCTCACCCATCTTTTCAACAATCATGAAAAATATTAGCCACCCACTAAGTGATAGGAAGGTTTGAAGCATAACAAAGACTGAGATATTGAATGTTGATTTAATAACTTTCCAATCAAGAGGTCCGAAAAGAAATAGTCTATACTTCTTAAGATCCACAAACTTAAAGGTATAAGAAAAGAAGAATATTGCCGATACGGCTTCTGCAATTGAGGAAGCCAGGGCTGCACCTTTTAATCCCATTTCAGGGAAACCGAAATTGCCAAATATTAAACAATAATCAAGTATAATATTTGTACCGGCAAGAATGATAGCATTAAAAGTGAGGATCTTAGTTTTGATGGTGCCAATGTAAAAGGCCCTTAAAAGAACATTTCCAAAAGCAAAAAAGATTCCATAGATGCGATATTTTGTGAACTCAACACTAGCTCTGTAGATTTCATCAGATGAAATCAGTGGCCTGAGAATAAATGGTCCTAAGAAGTAAATAATTAAAAAAAGTATTACCCCCATACTCATGAGGAAGTAGATACTATTATCAGTAATCTTACCTATTTCCTCATACTTTTGCTCCCCGTTTTTTCGGGCAATGAGAATTTGCCCTCCAATGCTAAATCCAAAACCCAGCATAAATAAGGAGATATAAAAAAGACCTCCGATAGCGGAAGCGCCTAATTCAACTTCACCTACTCTGCCTAAAAACGCTGTATCTGTTACGTTTACAGCATTTTGAGCAATCAAACTAAGTATTATCGGATAAGATATTTGCCAAATTCGCTTATATCCAAGAGCTTTATCATTGATCATAGAGTGTGCAAAACTAATAATATGCAGTCACTTATCACTACTTATTAATTGAACTGCATTATTTGCATCTCAATTAATTCGCAAAAATGAAAAAAATAAAGGCGCAATATTTTACGCCTTTATTTTTCACCAAACTCAATTTACTAATTTATTAACCAACTATTATTCTTAATGTTATGCAAAACCAACAAATTAAATCTTACTCAATACCTTAATAAGAAAGTGACTAAAGGATTTTTGGATTAGCCTGAATATTCAGATTAAAGCGAATATTGATTTCATCGTTTACTTTTATAAGTCCTAAAGCTGCGACAGGAGTATCAATATTGAAATCACTCATTAAAAGTTCTTTTTCACCAATAAATCGATACTGATTAAAGCCCGATTTTTCCCAATGAACAATTATTTGATCTGCCTTACTAACACCATTCAAACTAATAGCAACATCCGCAAGAAACCTTCCGCTATTGGCTTTAAGTATTTTTCCTGTTGTTATTGGAACCGCACTAAGTAGTTCAACATCAATTGTTGGCGATTCCTTAGCATTCAATGTTTTATAAAAATCTTTATTTAAAAGGGGATTTTCACAATCAAATGATTTAATATTTATCTTAAGTACTGCATTTGTGAACTTTACATAGTTTTCCTTTTCCTCTGTCATGATATAAATGAATCCGTTTGAGACATTATCATAAGTGGTACACTCAAACTTATTCACATTACTTGAACCTGACAAAGTAAGTGAGCTTTGCTCTTTTATTGAGTAGCTTATTTTATTACCAGCTACCGGATTGACTAAGCTTAAAATGAAAACCAGAAAAATATTAAACAACATAACTTTACGATAAAAATAACAGGGAAAGCCCCTTTAGAGGACTTTCCCTATTACAAGTTTTAGAAGGCTACAGCAGCCTCAATCATCATTCCTTTAAATTGAGCACCATTTCGGTAATCAGAAACAACGAAGTCGTTATATTTTTGATTCACGTATTCGAGTTTCAGAAGAAGATTCTTAGTAGTATACCAACCAGCTGAAAGCTGTGTACGATTAATAGAGATATCGTTTGCATTAGCCTGAAGCTGACCGGTTACTGTGTTATAACGAGCACCAACAAATGCTTGTTCTCTTGGAAGGAAACGATAAACTAGTTCACCTGCCATCTGTGTGAAT
Organism: Omnitrophica WOR_2 bacterium; assembly: GCA_050259095.1. Taxonomy (GTDB): domain Bacteria; phylum Bacteroidota; class Bacteroidia; order Bacteroidales; family Lentimicrobiaceae; genus Lentimicrobium. The sequence goes on from JBLMZZ010000230.1 coordinate 7,743, forward strand.
TTTCGTGTTGCAGGATCAAGTACCAGTGCTGTAGGATTTTCAGATCCTCTGGCTACTTCATATGCTCCAAAGAACTCAAGACCTTTAAACTTGATAAATGGATTTATTTGGATTGAAGTAACCTTATAGGAGAAGTTAGGATTCAAACGCCCTGAAGTAAAGTTAGTAGAAGTGGCTGAAGGGGTAAATACTCCGTTTGCAACACTACCTTCTGGTTCAACAACCATGTAATAACGTGAACCTGTTCTGTCACCGGCATAAAGTGTATTTCTGGTAGTCCCGGGATTAGTGTATAAACTACCGGTTAACCTTAAACGAAGATCATTACTAACCTGTTTATCAAATCCTACTTTTGCGAGGATAGATGGGTTCTTTTTTTGAACCTCACCATTAGGCTTGAAAGCTTTTTTTACATCACCATTTAGAAGACCATCAGTAAGACCTCCCATTAAAAAGAAGCTTTGAGAAGGATATACATAAACTTCGGCACCTATTTCAGTTGCAAAAGCATCGAGGATATAGTTGCCTACAAAAGAATTAAATGCGGTAAGTCCATTATCGCTTCTGCGGAATTGTTGGTCACCATAGTTTATACCAAAATGTCCAACCTTTACAGTAACATGTTTTGCAAACCATTCAGGATTACCAAACATAGGAAGTTTATCTACCTGGATGTATCCGCCTTTAACCCAAAATTCGGAATGATGACGTGATGACATGTAATTTTCTATTGCTAAACGAATACCATCTTCCAACTGCACATCAATGCGCAAATTGGCAGTTGCAAGATTAAAACCAGATGCAAGTGGATAAAGGTTATTTAAATTATAAACTTTACCACCAATAGTATCCATTATGGGAGATGCCGTATTGCTATGTGTTAAGCCCTGATATTGTTGAGTAAACGCGCCACCGATTCTAACTTTCAAACCATCATATGGAACTGTATCAGTTTTTGTAGTTTCAAATTTATCAACTCCCCTTTGGTCATTAGGCCTGAAGAAGTTAATTTGTTGTGAATAACCGGTAAGAGTGATTACTGTCAGAAGAACAGCAATTGACATTTTAAATTTAATGTTCATATATTAATTTTTAAAGTGGTTTAATTAAGATTATTTTTAAACTGTTTTTAATACTACTTTGAATGTTAATGTTACCTCATCACCGGTAGTTAGTGTTCCAAACATTGCAGTGGGAGGGTCTATCTTGTAATCTGTCATTTTTAATTTTTTCTTCCCGGTGAATTCTATTTCACCACCTGGAAGCACTTTTCCTAAAGCTTCAATAGTTACATTCTGTGAAATACCTGCGATTGTTAAAATACCTGATGTAGTTACCTTATATGTTCCTGCATTTTCAGTTACGGTTCCACTGTTAGATTTAAAAAGAATGTATGGATTCTTCTTAGCATCTAAAGCATCTTCGATTTTCGAATTCATGATACTTCCCTTTGATCCTTTTAAGGATTTAGCATCCACTTTCAGATCAATTGCATTAATTGATGATATTTTTCCCCCATTAACGCCTACTTTAAAGTTTCCCAAAACTTTCTCTGGTACTGCTGTCCAGTCATGTAAATTAGAAGTCCCTGAAACTGTTATGTTTTGAGATTTTATCTGGTAAGCCTGCTGGGCCATCAGAGTAGTACTAAATACTACCCCGACAATTATACTTATAAGATTTAAAACTGTTCTTTTCATTTTAATTTTTATTTGGTATTTGCGGTTAATCAATTAGCATGATGCCAAAGATTATTTTTATGTCCCCTCCATAAAGCAAAAAACAGACCAAATAACAAAAAAGAATAAGAAAATGTTGTTTAAACGCTTGTATATCAATACATTTACTAACAGGTACTCTTATAAAATGGTTTGATTGTAATAGTTTTATACGACGAACAATCGTCGTTTTATGACGAATTCACGTCGCAGACTATAATATTATTTGTGAAAGGAAACTGGAAAGGCTTACTCTTTTAATCCAACGAAATGAGAGTAATAGAGATTCTAAACCCCCTATAATAGTGCAGTTAAACTAAAATTCTTCATTTAAACCAAGTTTCTCAATTCTTGATTTAAGAGTTGAAGCAGGAACTTGAAGAATATTTGCTGCTTTTGCCTTATTTCCACCCGTTTTACGAAGAGCATCTGTAATGGCATTAATCTCAACTTCTTTCATAATCTCTTCTAAAGGTTTATTTTCGAGATAGAAGAAATTTTGTTGTTTGCCGGGAAACTTAACTTCTATTGGTAGTAAATTCTTTGTAATCCTCCCATTTTGTGCCAGAAGTACAAGCCGTTCCATAAGATTCTTTATTTCGCGAACATTACCGGGAAAAGGATATTTTTTTAAGATCTCAATAGCATCTTCATCTATACTAATTGGAAAACCTCCCGAAAATTCTAGCATAAAATGGCGTGCAAGTAATTCAATATCGCCAGGCCTTTCTCTAAGTGGAGGTAAATTAATTGGGAAAACATTGAGACGATAATATAAGTCTTCTCTAAATTTTCCATCAGCTACCATGTCTTTAAGATTTTTCTTCGTTGAAGCAATAACACGTACATCAACCTTAACGGTTTCAGTTCCACCAACACGTTCGATCTCTCCTTCTTCAAGAACACGCAATAATTTCACCTGCAAATCATAAGGGATATCATCTATATCATCAAGGTAAAGTGTTCCGTTATTAGCAAGTTCAAAGCGACCTGTTTTCTGCTTATCTGCTCCTGTAAACGCTCCTTTCTCATGCCCAAAAAGCTCACTTTCAAATATCTCACGTGACAAAATAGCACAACTTACTTTGATAAACGGACCTCTTTTGCGACTACTATTGTAATGTATAATGTTCGTTAACAGCTCTTTTCCTGTACCGGTTTCTCCAATAATGAGGACAGTAGTGTCCTTTTCAGCAATGATATTTACCAGATCAAAGACTTGACTTACCGCACTGTTGGTTCCTACAAATGAAGAAAGATCAAACTGCTTCTTTACTTGTACTCTTAGCTGTTTGTTTTCGGCCCTCATTTCCTTGAACTCTTTAATACGGTTTATTACTAATAAGAGTTCATCAACATTAAAAGGTTTTGTTAAATAATCAAATGCCCCTAATTTCATTGCTTCAACTGCATTTTGGATCGATCCATGAGCAGTCATCATCAGCACATAAATATCACTGTTGATTTGCTTGATCTTTGATAAAAACTCAAGACCATCCATTTCAGGCATCTTTAAATCAGTGATTATGATGTCAACATTAGCATCAGTTTCTATTAAATGCTGAAGTGCAGAAGTAGCAGATGAAAATTCTCTTACCAGGTAACCCGCATCCTTCAAATCATCAGCAATAGTAACACGTACAATCCTTTCGTCATCAACTACAAATATCTTCAACATCGCTAATTTTTAAATTAATATAATTCAATTGATTCTGGTAATGAAACTGAAATTAGAAACCCTCCTCCTGCAACATTACGACCAATCAACTGCCCATGATGATTCCTTATAATATCCTGGCTTACTGCCAAGCCTAATCCTGTTCCTTGTTTAACTTTTTTCTGCGTAAAGAATGGATCAAACATGTAAGGAATTTTTTCATCTGAAAGTCCTATACCATTATCAACAAAATCAAGCAGAATCATTCCATTTGCCCTTCTCACTTCAATAGTTATTACTCCTTCAAATGCTGATTCATTTAACTTCTTTTCATTTATTGCTTCAATGCTGTTTAACAAAAAATTGACAAAAACCTGTTCAAGATGATTTGGGCTCCCCGTAAAAGAAATTGTTTCAGATTCAAACTGTCTAATAACCTGTATATTCGATTGTCTTAATTGGAAACTGATTAATGATAGGGAACTTTCAATAAGATTGATGATATTTATTCGGCTGAGATTCATTTCATGCTTCCTGGAAAAATCTAGTAGCCCTTTAACAACATTACTAATCCTGTCAATAGCCTCAGACATCATGTTTACATATTTAAGATTTTGAGTAATGTTATCGGGTTTCTCTGATATTCTTCGGATACAATTACTCAACCCCGCAAGCGGATTGTTAATCTCATGAGCTAAACCTGCAGCTAATGTTCCAACAGAAGCTAGCTTTTCAGTTTGTGACATTGATTCTCTGGTTCTTTCAAGTTCAATATATGCAACATTAAGTCGGAAAAGCATTTCATTGAATGAATTGGCAAGAACATCAATTTCATCGGTTAGATGGAAAAGGTTCTTCATCTTTAACAGCAAATTCTTTGATTCTAAATTTATGTTATAATCACGCGATTCAAGTGCCCGAAGGTTGATTCTTGAAACTTGGTAACTCATTAATCTTACGGGTTTTGAAATAATATATGAAAGAAAGAATGCAGCCACTACTCCAAGTACTAGCAACCCAAAAACAAGAAAAATAAACATTCTTGATGCTTGATTTAATTGACTGTTTATTACTCCTTCACTAAATCCAATTCTCAAAGTCCCAAGCCTTTTGCCAAGAATTGGTACAGCCATGTCACGAATTACCGTGTCATTTCTCGAAAGATCATGGATTATTTTAATGTTTGAAGTCATATCCTCATTAAGGGTATTTGCAGTTATCAAACTTTGAGAAGGTTTCTTATTAAATGTTGATGCCACAATAGTGTTTTGTGGAGATACAATAAGAAGATACACTATATCAGGGTTTACTGTCTTAACCTGTAGCAAAACTTTATTAACAGCTGCAATTTCATTATAAAGCATGGGGTCAATCAACTCTTCAGCTGTAATTGCAGCAATACTTAATCCGCTCCTTTCAATTTGAGCTTCAAAGGTCCTGTAAACCTGATAGCGAATGAAAAGGAGATTTAATGTGCCAAATAAAATTACTGTAAATGATATACCAATTGCAAACTTCCAAAAAAGCGGAAGCCTGACTTTATTTAAAGGAAAATATCGTTTTGTTCTCATTAGGAAGCAGGCGGATTATTCGATATATTTTTGCACATCTTTCTTATACCATCATAGAGTGTATCATAATTTGTTACAAACCTGTTAATCATAAGGTCCTGAAGAATATCTCTCCCCTCTTTGCTTTTAACCATATTTGTCATAACATTGAAAATATCTTCGCGTAATTGAGGATTAATGTGTTTAGAAACAACTACAGGAGGCATCCCAAAAGGAGGACTTATTTCAATTATTTTCAAATTCATTACTTTCTCAGGTTCCATGGTTTTCAAATAATCAAATATTAAACTGTTCACCGATGCACCATCT
>JBLMZZ010000231.1:0-4258 GCA_050259095.1 Omnitrophica WOR_2 bacterium
GGGAGTAATGAGATGGCAATGATTGCAAGTACAACAACTGAAAAATTGTTCTTAACGAAAGGGATATGACCAAAGAAATATCCTGCTAATACAAAAAGCAATACCCACAGAATACCACCTGCCAGGTTATAAACAATGAACCTTCCGTAAGTTAAATAGCCTACTCCTGCAACAAAAGGAGCAAAAGTGCGGATGATTGGTACAAAGCGAGCCAGGATAATGGTTTTACCACCATGCTTTTCGTAAAACTCATGGGTCTTGGTTAAATACTCCTTTTTAATCAGCCGGTAATTCTTTTCAAAGATCCTTTTCCCAAAATACTTGCCAATACTGTAATTAGCACTATCGCCAAGAAAGGCTGCAAGAATAAGCAGGATAATTAAAAACCAGATATTTAATATACCAAGAGCAGCAATTGCCCCTGCAGCAAATAACAGTGAGTCACCTGGTAAAAAAGGAGTAATTACTAATCCCGTCTCAATAAAAATGACGCCGAACAAAATAAGGTATGTCCAGTTACGATAGTCAGTTACAACATCAAACAAGTATTTGTCGATATGTAGAAAGAAGTCAATTAGTGAATATAGTAGTTCCATGATTTAAAAGCGCAAATGTATAGAATGTAACCTACATTAAGAACATTTTTTATATTTGATGCTTGCAACTTTTATAAAATGTGTACTTCAATTACCGGTACTGTTGTATTTATTTCGACTAAAGCACGCCGCTTCAGCCTGTTAGTTTTATTCATTTTTCTTACAAACAGCTTTTCCTGTTTAGCAAGTGATTCGGCTGATGCATTAGTACATTCATTAAAAACACTCAAGGGCACTGATAAGGCAAAAGTGCTTTTGAAACTTGCTAATCAGTGTCTTTATTCTGATGCCGGATTGTCAAAAGCATATACCAATGAAGCTTATTTAATTGCCTTTAGAAAAAATGATCATGAACTTATGGCTCAATGCCTGGTACAACAAGGCTTGTGGCTAAACACGACCGGAAGTTATGATTCAGCATTGAAAGTACTCAACAAAGCTTTAACCTTAAAAGTGTGGCCTGCAGATTCTAAGGATTTAGCGAGACTTTATACGGTAAAGGGTATTTCAAGTGAAAATGCCGGTCATAGTGATTCAGCGCTTTACAGTTACCAAAAGGCTTTCAGCATTTATCAAAACAAGGGGCATCATCAGGGATTGGCAAACACTTATCTTAATCTTGGTTGCCTATTTTTAAAGTTGAAGAAGTATGATGAAGCTGGCACTAATCTTCAAAAGGCACTAGATGAGTCCCTTAAATATAAAAAAACGGTTACCCTTGGCTCAATCTATAATAACCTCGGTATTCTATATGACATACGTGGTAATAAAAGCAAAGCATTAAAATTTTATGTTCAGGCACTCGCAATAGAAGAAAAGGCAGGGAATAAATCTGTTATGGCTACTATATATCACAATATGGCGCTAATCCACGATAAGCAGGGCGATCATCAGAGGGCACTTGATGAACTAAAGAAATCAGTTGACCTGAAACTCTATACCGGGAATCGTGAAGGTACTGCCAATTCTTATGTTGAGATGGCTGAAGTGTATATGAATCTGAATAGTGTTGATATGGCTGCATCCTTTGCCATCAAAGCGCTTGAGATAGCTGAAACCGGGAAATTTACCTATGTTGAAGCCAATTGCAGAAAACAACTAGCTGCTATTTATGAACGAAAAGGTGATTTTAAAAGAGCTTCGGGTGAATGGAAGAAAGCATTGGTTCTTGATGATAGCCTTTATAATCAGTCGGTTAGCAGAGAAATATCTGATCTTCAATCCAAATACGAAATAGTGCAAAAAGAACAGGAAAACAAGATTCTAAAGCAACAAATTTCACTTCAGGAGGTTAAGACCAGTCGCCAGCGCATCTATTTTCAATTTCTAATCTTTGGTGCTATTGCCGCAACGCTTGTCCTTATTATGGTCTTTATTCTGTTACGCTTAAAAATGACAACCATCAAGAAGAATAAAGAGTTGTATGAAAAAGAATACAGGCTAAAAGAACTTGAACTCGCTGCTAAAGAAAATGCCTACAGATTACTTGAGAATGAAAAGAAACAGGAAGAGATAAGAAAGGCTTTTCTGCTTCAGCAATTAAAAGCCGAACAAGAGATTAAAGCACTTGAACTTAAGAATTTGAATACCAGTATTCAGTTAAAGAATAAAGAACTTACTTCCTTATCGGCCAATTTTATAAATGTTAATGAAATATTGAGCCAGTTAAGAAGATCATTGTTGAGTTTGAAAAAATATTTTAGTCACGAAGTACCTGTTGAACTAAATGAAGTATTAAGCATGGTAAACAGTAACATGGATAATGATATGAACTGGAGAAAATTCAGGATGTCATTTGAAGATACTCATGCCGGTTTTCTTGATCTCCTTATGAATACAGTACCTGATCTTACTTTGAATGAACAGAAATTATGCGCCTATCTGTTCATTGGACTTACGTCTAATGACATTGCCAAGGTTATGAATATTTCATTGGCAGCAGTCAACAAGAACAGGCAGAGAATTCGAAAAACACTAGGTTTACCACCTAATGCCGACATTACTGAATACCTGAAAAACATCGATCTGCTGCGACAACCTGTTGCCTGATGTCCTACTAAATGTCCTACCTGTTTTCTTGACTTAACCCGGTAACCTTCTTTCCTTTGTGCCGTCATACTAATCAGAAAGTCACACTTGTCGACTCTCCTTTTTGACTTGAATAAAGTAAACAAAACCTTAAAATCAACTACTATGAAACTTAGATTTACTATTCTCTTTTTGGTTCTCTCGCTCACAGGATTCAGCCAGTGGGTGAAATTAACAACACCAACCAACAGTCCTCTGCTTAGTGTTTCATTCTACGATTCCAATAATGGAATGGCAGGTGGAACAGGTGGAACTTTACTAATTACAGAAGATGCCGGACAAACATGGTTAATGCCGGTAGGCTGTCCGCAGGAAGATCTTTACACAGTTTACATGCTAAATCCTCAGATCATGTTTATAGGTGGTAACAGTCTTTATCGCAGCAACGATGGTGGAGCTACATGGACTATGGTATCAGATATGTCATCACCAAAAAGCATTAGTTTTTCTGACCCTTTGACCGGCAAATGTACCAGTGTGTCAGGAATATATGAAACAATTGATGGTGGAATAACCTGGAATGAGATTCCTACCACAAACACTGCTATTTATGAAAAGGTTGAAACGTTTGGCAATACTGACATTGCAATGGGAAATATTAGTGGCTTTATAACTTATTCAGCCATTGGGAGAAGAACTTCTGAAGGTCAATGGTATGATTTTGACGTTTGGTCATTCCCAAATTCAAATGCATGGACTGCCAATTGTTTTCCTACTCCTGATACCGGTTATGTTTTCTTTAATCAATTCAACCATTGGGTACCATCTACCCACAATCAATTTATAAGGCTTACAGACTTTGTACTTGCTCCTAACGAATTCAATGATCTCATGTGGTTCTTTACTTCAGAGATTATAAATGACAGCATACCTGATTATATGACTTCAGTACATTTTATTGATGCCAATAAAGGTTTTGCAACGGGTGAACAGGGCTCAATATATTATACTAAGAATGGTGGAACCAACTGGAATGTTGACTATAGTGGGACGGCACTTCTTACTGATATGCAGTTTTTAAATGATAATCTTGCTTATGCAGTTGGCTATGATGGCACAATACTCAAACATGATGTTTCAACCAAAGCAGAGAACCTGTTATTGAATAATACTTTTGAAATTTACCCCAACCCTGCTGCAACCAGTTGTGTCATTAATGATACTAAGGATGCAGCATTGATACAAATAATTTCTACTTCCGGACAGGTTGTAAAGTCATTAAAAGGAAATGCCATGGAGAATATTGAAATTTCAGTTGAAGGCCTTACCCCGGGTTTTTACATGGTAAGAATGACGGGCACCGATAATTCCTTAAGAATTGGTAAACTCATGGTTAAATAATAAATTCGTTACTCCCCAAAAAAAGCTACCTCTTACGGCAGCTTTTTTTTATGTCATATTGTGAGTGTACTAAAAGGTTATTCCTAGAATGAAACTACTCAATCTTTCCTAAATAGACTGAATCGGATATCTTCTTCCGGCTTTCGCCAACGGCCTTTTCAGCATTATGAAAGAACATCCACAAATGCCAGGGAGTATTGTGTTTTTCAATAGTAAAAGTTACTGTTTTATCT
>JBLMZZ010000232.1:0-12552 GCA_050259095.1 Omnitrophica WOR_2 bacterium
GATACAGACAAATATAGTGAACATTTAACACGACCACTCCGTAAAAGCAACTTTTTTATTCACATTTCTTTGTTATCTAGCATCTTCATTATTAAATATGATATCTAATACTTTCAGTATCCTTGCATTATAGGGTATTGTTTTCATAAACCGATGCTACATTTTTTTGTTTACGCCCTAATTGCTACAATTAGTACTTTTGCAGCTCATGGAACCTAAAGAACATATCTATCTTGCACCATTTCAAGGCATTACAAATGCAGTTTTCCGCCGTGTTTTTTTTCAACATTTTAATGGAATTTCCAAATCATATACTCCCTTTTTTGCACAAATCGACCATGAAACGAGGTTATCACCCAGAAAAGAACACGAACTAAGAGGCCAGGATGAGGGATTTCCTGAATTGGTTCCCCAAATATTGAGTAAAGATCCAGTCGAAATATTAAGGTTCGCACACATTTGTAAAAGCAGGGGATTTAAAGAGCTCAACTGGAATATTGGTTGCCCATGGCCTCAGGTTGCCGATAAAAAAAGAGGTTCAGGACTGCTTCCTTTCCCCGAAATGATAGATGATATTCTGCACGTTGTAATGTCATCAATGCCTCTGCAATTCTCAATTAAATGCAGACTTGGTTATTTAAATCCTGAAGAAGTAATCAACTTAATACCTGTCTTTAACAAGTACCCTCTTCATGAAATTACTGTGCATGGCAGAATAGGCAAACAGCTGTATTCAGGCAACATAGATCATGAAATAATGTCAAAAATAATACCGTTGATTAAAGCACCTTTTGTCTATAATGGGGACATATTCACGGTTGAGGATTTTAAAGGATTATCAGATAAGTATACAACTGTAAAGCGTTGGATGATTGGGAGAGGACTCTTAAAGAATCCTTTTCTTGCAGAGGAGATATTGGGTAATGAAGTAATAGCTGATAAAAATAAAAGACTTTACAGTTTTTTGGTTGATATGTACCTGTCTTACAGAACTGATATGCAAGACAGGCTAACGCTATTAAACATTCTTAAAGAATACTGGGACTATCTTGGTCCTTCATTTAATAATGAGATCAAGGTTAAAAGATTAATAAAGAAAGTGAAGACATTTAAAGAATATGAAGACGCGGTAAACAAGATATTCGATGAATGTTGTACAGACTCTTGATGCACTGAGACTATATAAAATATGCCGGCTTCTATTTGTATATCCGATTAAAATGAAAAACTCTTTTAGTGAGGTCTTGTTGTTGATATAACTACCATCACTAATGAAAAACTTAATAAAAATGAATAATACTTTTGGCTCTCCTGATGATCTGTTATTAATAGAAAAGACTATTGACTACGTTAAAAATGAACTTCGTAATGCTGAAGGAGGTCATGATTGGTATCACATAAGCAGGGTGTGGAAAAATGCAGTTTACATTGCTGAAAAGGAAAAAAAAGGCAACTTACTTATTATTCAACTGGCTGCTTTATTACATGATATTGCTGATGCTAAATTTTATAACGGTGATGAGGAAATAGGTCCTCGAATTGCACGCAATTATCTGAATTCTACAGGACTTCCTGATTCAATCATTGATCATATCATTCAAATAATAGAGAATATTTCATTTCGCAAACGAAATGAAAAGAATGACTTTAATTCCATAGAATTTGAAATTGTACAGGATGCCGACCGACTTGATGCATTGGGAGCTATTGGTATAGCAAGAGTTTTTAATTATGGTGGTTTTAAAAACAGGCCTATTTATGATCCGATTGATCCTACTGAGAATGGAATACTCGAAAGTGAAGCAAATAAACGGCACACAATAGGTCATTTTTACGACAAACTACTATTATTATCCGGCATGATGAATACTTCAACCGGAAAGAAAATTGCTAATGAGCGCCATTTGTTTATGGTTAAGTTCCTGGAACAATTTTATAAGGAAACAGAAGGTCCAGAATAAAACAGGATTTTAATCACCTTTATAAAGCAACGACACCTTAGTCGCTTATTAACAACTTTTAAACTTGTTAGTAACTTCTGTACAAAACAAAAAACAGAGCTGAATTTACAAACCTTCTTTTAAGGAACTTTGTGAACCTTAAACCTGCATAATTGTTGATAATTCTCCTCAAACAGAGAAGAAACAACACACACCGGAACCAGGAACTTTGAGAGAATTTTAATGTTATAAATAATTATTAAGAGTACTATGTGTTGATTTATAGCCGATTAACTGTATTTTGTTAATAAATCATTGTAATAGGTGGTGATAAATAAGCTGTTAATAATTGTATATTGTCATGAAATTACAGCATTGAATGGAACAGCCTTTTAATGCTCAAAATCAAGCAAATTAAACCGCAGCAAAGTTTCAATTAATCAACCATATTACTCTAGACTATGGAAAGTAACCTTTTCGCACAATTGGAAGAAATTACTGAACAACCCACTAAAAGCAATTCAAATTATTACAATGAGATGCTTGAAAAGCGAGTAAGGCCTAATAAGGAACTAGTTGAGGAAAAATCTGCACTCTTTGAAAAACCGATGGAAACAAAAACTGAAAATAAAACTGAAAAAGTAGAATATAAAGCATACTCTGATGAAGAGATTATGACGGCTGCAACCGCTTACTTCAAAGGAGACACATTAGCTGCCAATGTTTGGATGCATAAGTATGCCCTGAAAGATAGTGATGGTAAAATATATGAGAAGACACCAGATGATATGCATCTCAGGCTTGCTTCTGAAATAGCCCGTATTGAAAAGAAATATCCTAACCCCGTAAGCAAGGAAGAGATATTTGAAGTGTTCCGTAATTTTAAATATATTATTCCTCAGGGAAGCCCAATGGCCGGTATAGGCAATAACTTTCAGGTTTCATCTCTCAGCAATTGCTTTGTTATTGGTGGTGACAGTAATTATGATTCCTATGGCGGAATCATGAAAATTGATCAGGAACAGGTTCAGTTAATGAAGAGAAGAGGCGGTGTGGGTCACGATTTATCACACATCAGACCAACCGGGAGCCCCGTAAAGAACAGTGCTCTCACTTCCACAGGCATTGTTCCTTTCATGGAACGATACTCTAATTCAACACGAGAAGTAGCGCAGGATGGCCGTCGTGGTGCTCTTATGCTTACAATCTCTGTTAAACATCCCGATGCTGAAAAATTCATTGATGCAAAACTTGAACAAGGTAAGGTAACCGGTGCTAATGTATCTGTTAAAATAGATGACGCATTCATGCAATCGGTGAAAAGCGGTTCGGAATATCGTCAGCAATACCCAATAAATTCAGATAATCCTGTTAAAATATCGAATATAGATGCAACAGCTTTGTGGAATAAAATCATCCATAATGCCTGGCAATCAGCAGAACCGGGAGTGCTTTTCTGGGATACTGTTATTAGAGAATCGGTACCGGACTCCTATGCTGATCTTGGATTTAAAACACTCTCAACCAATCCTTGCGGTGAAATACCTTTATGCCCATATGATAGCTGTCGCCTTATTGCTATCAACCTTTACAGTTATGTAGAGAATCCTTTCACTCCACAGGCTTCATTTAATCATGAGCTCTTTAAAAAACATGCAGCCCTGGCTCTTCGGATAATGGATGACATCATTGATCTCGAAGGTGAAAAAATTGATGCCATTATTGCCAAGATTAAAAATGATCCGGAAGATGAAGAAGTAAAACGCATTGAAAGGAAGTTGTGGGAGAATATTAAAGACAAGACTATAAAAGGTCGCCGTACAGGTATAGGAATAACCGCTGAAGGTGATATGCTTGCCGCCCTTGGATTAAGATATGGTACTCAAGAGGCTACTGATTTTTCGGTAGATATACATAAAACGCTTGCTATTGAAGTATATGGTGCGAGTGCTGACCTGGCCGGTGAAAGAGGACCTTTCCCTATATTTAACCTTGAAAGGGAGAAAAACAACCCGTTTATAATGAGATTAAGGGAAGCATCACCCGAAATGTATGAAAAGATGCGCAAACATGGCCGTCGTAATATTGCTATGTTGACTATTGCACCTACGGGTAGTGTAAGTATTTGTACACAAACTACCTCAGGCATTGAGCCTGTATTTATGGTTAGCTATAAACGTCGCAGAAAAGTAAATCCCAATGACAAGAATGTAAATGTGACATTCATTGATGAGATGGGCGACTCATGGGAAGAATACAATGTGTTTCATCCTAAGTTTGTTGAATGGCTCGAAGTTCATGGATATGATCCTGAAGTGGTAAAATTATATGATGATGTACAACTTGAACCATTAATTGAGAAATCACCCTACTATAAAGCAACCAGCAATGATATTAATTGGGTGAATAAAGTAAAAATGCAGGGAGCAATTCAAAAATGGGTAGATCACTCTATAAGCGTTACCGTTAATCTCCCAAAAGAAGCAACTGAAGATCTTGTTAGTCAGGTTTATCTTACAGCCTGGGAAAGTGGTTGCAAAGGAATGACTATTTACAGGGATGGTTCACGTGCCGGAGTTTTAGTTAGCAATGATAAGCCGGCCAAAACTGAAACAGAAACTGAATTCAACGAAACTAAAGCTCCTCCCCGTCCAATAAAACTTGAGGCTGATATTGTAAGATTCCAGAATGATTATGAGAAGTGGATTGCTGTTATTGGCCTGATTAATGAAAAACCTTATGAAGTCTTTACCGGTAAAGCAGAAGGATTTTATCTGCCCCCTTGGGTAACCAGAGGTTGGGTTATCAAAAGTAAAGAAGGAAATGAAAAAGCTCGCTACGATTTCCAATTCCTTGATAAGGAAGGCTATAAAGTAACTATTGAAGGACTATCCAGATCTTTTAATAAGGAATATTGGAACTATGCTAAGCTAATTTCAGGTATTCTGCGTCATGGTATGCCATTACCTTATCTTGTTAATCTTATTGATAATCTCACTTTCGATAAAGACAGCATCAATACCTGGAAGAATGGGGTTGTAAGATCATTAAAAAGATATATACCCGACGGAACACAAGCAACCAGCAAGACCGAATGTCCAAATTGTAAAGAAAAGGATGGTTTGGTTTATAAAGAAGGATGCCTTACCTGCACACATTGCGGATATTCAAAGTGCGGTTAATTATAATCGGCTTGTTAAATTTCAGAAGTGTATTTTGTGGTGGTCGAATACCTGATTATCACGGAAAAATCTGATTTTTTCAGCAATAAGTATAAAGATTTTCAAATCATTCCTTGCAAGCCATTCCACAGCTTCCTGCTGGTTATGGCAAGCATCGGATAATACAGCAAGAAAGAAGTATCTGTTTACATTTAGCCATTGATAAGCAACTACATTATCATCAATTGCACTATCAAGAGCTGCATAATGTTGATAACCATTCTTCAGTAACCAATTATAAGCATCCTCGCTCCCTCTTATAGCTTTTGATAGGGCTGCTAATTCAGGGTACCCATTTGATAAAAGCCATTGGAATAATTCTTCATTTCCACTGAAGGTTTCTCCAAATGCCAGTAATATTTTAACAGGATAATGCAGCATTACATATGCAATTTATCAATTTCAGTTGTTAGCTTTACATCTTTGTCGGTTACAGTATTGCCTGCATCATGAGATGATGTGCTTACGGTAACCTTATTATATTCAATAGTAATCGACGGATGATGATTCAATTTCTCAGCTATCAGGGCTATTTTGGTGCAAAATGCAAATGCTTCTTTAAAATCGCTGAACTCATATGATTTAACAAGCTCAGTGCTGTTATCATCGTTTTCTAATTTATGCCACATGTCTATCTATATTAAATGATTTCTTTAGAACAACATGAAGCTTAAATGAAAGGTTCAGTAAAATTTTATATCAATGGTTATAAAATAATTTAGCTATACACTTCTGCCTGTAAACCAGCTTCTCTCACTTTTTGGGCTATAAAATCAAGCTCCTCTTTTTTAACTTTTAATAAACCATGTTCGGGTGTTTCTCTCGAAATTGAGTAGAGCATCACAAGCATTGGATTGATTTCAACAAGATGATTTAACCACAATTCAATTTCCTCTTCGGTAGTGTTATCTATGTGAGTACCATTAACATCACCCTTAATGAAAAGTGTTTGAATAACAACTTTGCCGTCAAATTTCTTCAAATCGTCAACCACTTGTTGCAGGGTAATCTTTGTTAAGGGTCGGTTGATCGCACTAAACATCTGTTCACTACCTGCATCAAGTTTCAAAACATTGTTGTCAATCTTCTTAAGTGCCTCGCGAACATTGTCTTTATTCAATTTCGTGGCATTTGAAAGCACTGTAATCTTAGCTTGCGGAAAATAAGTATCTCTTAATTGGATGGTTCTGTCAATTATTTCAGCAAAGCCGGGATGTATTGTAGGTTCACCGTTTCCTGCGAAAGTAATATTGTCGGGCAATAAATTCTTATGATGCAATTCACTGAATCTCTCTTCAAGCGCTGCTAAAACTTCATTAGTACTATATAACTTCGCTTTTTTATCCTGCTCATGATCAGTTAAGCCACACTCACAATAAACACAATTAAAAGTGCAGTATTTTATTGAATCGGGTAATAGATTTATACCTAGTGACACACCAAAACGACGACTGCTAACCGGACCAAAAACTATTTCATTAAAAAGAAAACAAGCCATGACAATTTTTTTACAAAAATAGTACTTTCCAGCCAGTATAAGTGACTCTAAATACGCCTGAAGGATTTCATTTTATAGTTATGTTTAAATAATGCATAATTTTGGAATAAGAATTTTCTATATGACTTCATTAAAAGAAATAAAGGCTCCGGTTGAAGACCACATTCATGAATTTGAGAAGAGATTCAAAAATGAAATGAAGAGTACTGTTCCTTTACTCGACAGGATCACTGCTTATCTTGTGAAAAGAAAAGGGAAGCAAATGCGTCCTTTATTTGTCTTTTTAACCGCCGAAACTTGTGGCGAGATTAATGATACTACTTATAGAGCTGCCAGTTTAATAGAGTTACTGCACACAGCAACATTAATCCATGATGATGTAGTTGATGATTCTAATAAAAGAAGGGGCTATTTCTCACTTAACGCGTTATGGCAAAATAAAATAGCTGTCCTTATAGGTGACTACTTACTCTCAAAAGGCTTGCTTCTTTCACTAAACAATGATGATTTTGATCTTCTTCATATTGTATCAGAAGCTACCCGTGAAATGAGTGAAGGCGAACTGCTTCAAATTGAGAAAGCCAGAAGGCTTGATATTAGTGAGGAGATTTATTTTGAGATTATCAGAAAGAAAACTGCTTCGCTTATTGCTTCATGCTGTGCAGCAGGTGCTGCATCCGTGGGTGCTGATCTTAAGCTTATTAAAAAGATGCATCTCTTTGGTGAACTTACCGGGATTGCATTCCAGATAAAGGATGACCTGTTCGATTATAATAAGACGCTTGAAACGGGCAAACCATCGGGCATAGATATTAAGGAGAAAAAGATGACCCTTCCCTTGATTTATACATTGAATAATGCCGACTGGTTTGAAAAAAGAAAGATAATATATACTGTAAAGAATCACAATCAGGATAAGGAAAAGGTTTTCCAGTTAATGCAGAAAGTTAAAGATAGTGGTGGCATTGAGTATGCTGAAAAGAAGATGATTGAATACCGTGACCGCGCTCTGTCAATCTTAGTAGAATTTCCTGAATCAGCATCAGTAAAATCACTTACCAATCTGGTTCTTTTTACCACTGAAAGAAATAATTAATAAACTGTCATTAGCTAATTAGTACAAAATAAACGGTTATAGTCTGTACTAAAGTTTTTGTGCTTTTTTAAGGGTAAATGCAAAGGTTGTTCCTACCCCTGGTGAACTACGCACATTTATTGTTTCGTCGTGAGCTTCAATAATATGTTTCACTATTGCCAGTCCGAGTCCTGAACCACCCTGCTTTCTTGATCGTGCCTTATCAACCCGGTAAAACCGTTCAAATATTCGAGGTATTTCAGAGACTTCTATTCCCGGTCCATTATCAGTTACTTCAACAAGTACACTGTTTTCCATCTCGAAGAAGCTAAGTTTAGTCTTTCCTTCGCTTACATTGCCATATTTAACTGAATTGTCTATCAAATTGATAAGCACTTCCTTAATCCGTTCTTTATCAGCATAAACGTAATATGGTCTGTCGTATGTTTGAGCAAAACTAATACTGATTTCTTTCTCCTTAATTTTCATCTCTAGCAGTTCGACAACTTCCTTGCTCAAAGAAACAATATCAAACTTCGAATAATCAAGCTGTAATTCTCCTGCTTCAAGCTGCGATATCTTTTCAAGATCTTCAACAATAGCAATCATTCTATTAATACTCTTTTCGGCTCTTAATAAATAATTTTTGTTGATCGTCTCATCTTCAAGACCACCATCAAGCAATGTAAGAACATATCCCTGTATGTTAAAGATTGGTGTTTTTAATTCATGAGAAACATTACCCAGGAACTCACGCCTATAATCGGCCATCTTTTTCAATTCTTCAATTTCACGCTTCTTATGATCCGACCATTCAACTACTTCCCGGTTAACAGAATCAAGAGATACATTAAATGGGGTCTTACCCATTCCCTTTGGGTATTTGGATGTGCGAATAGTTTTATAGATTATCCTTATTTTGTCAGTTATAAACTTACTTACTGAATATCTGATGAGCAGGAAAGAAAATACTAATATCAAAAATGAGGTAACTATAACAAACCAAATAGAATACACAGGTATGCTTGTCTGTCGATAAATTAACAGAATAATTCCGGTGAAGATTGCTATCAATAATGACGAATTAACTGCAATCTTATCATGATCAGACCAGTTCTTCATACTTGTATCCAACACCTTTAACTGTTTTGATATTATCGATACCTATCTTTTCACGGATTCTCCTCACATGAACATCAATAGTCCGATCTCCAACTACCACATCATCACCCCAGACTTTAGTATATATTTCTTCTCTGGTAAATACTTTATTAGGTTTAGAAGTAAGCAGTGCCAGTAATTCAAACTCTTTTCGCGGCAGTATAATTTCCTTTCCCTGTTTAACAACTAAATATCTTTCTTTATCGATGCTGATATCCTGAAGTGAATTCTGATGATTAGTTGCAGGTTGTAACCTTCTCAGCAAAGCTTTAACCCTGCTGGTTAATATTTTTGGTTTGATGGGTTTCGTAACATAGTCATCGGCACCTGCTTCAAATCCGGCTAATTGAGAATAATCCTCACCTCTTGCAGTTAGAAATATCACAATAGTGTCTTTAAAGGAGGGCATTGATCTGATAATCTTACAGGTTTCTATCCCATCCATACCGGGCATCATTACATCAAGAATAATCAAATCGGGATGATTGTCTTTCAATACTTCAAGTCCATCTTTTCCATTGCGAGCTGTTAATACCCGGTAACCTTCTTTTATGAGGTTGTAACTAAGGAATTCTAAAACATCCGATTCATCATCAACCAGTAAAATGGTATAAATGTCCTTTTCCATAATGAGAAGTAAGCAAGAAAGTATTCAAAATTAATCAATTATTCTTAACTGACAGTGGCAATATTTTTGTGCAGTAATTGAAGAACCGTGTGATTTTGGTACTATTTAGCATTCAAAGACCCGAAAAAGTAAAAAAAGTACTTTTTCTTATCAAAAATACAATGTTCTTATCGAGTAAACGTTTAAGTTTACCGGCACAAATACTCATAACCTAATTTACCGCTTCTTGAAATGAAATTCATCTATCTGCTTGTTTTGCTTGTACTTCCGGGTTTTCAATCTTTTTCATTTACGCCCGATCAACCCATTGAAACTGAAGTTGCAAGTATTACCACTGCTGAAGCTCATCTGGCTAAAATAATAAATGAGTACCGTAAATCGCGACACCTGCCTTCAATCCCACTTTCATCATCATTATGTAAAGTAGCAAGATATCATGTAGATGATCTGGCAGCGCATTTTAAAGAAGGAAACAGCTGTAATCTGCACAGTTGGTCGCAAGATCCCCGTTGGTCATCATGTTGTTATACTCCCGACCATAAACAGGCAGCCTGCATGTGGGATAAACCACGTGAGTTAACCAATTACAATGGAGATGGCTATGAGATTGCTTACTTTTCTAACTTCGAGTATTCATCGGATGTAGCTTTTGCTGATGATGCACTTAAAGGATGGAAATCGAGCAAGGGCCATAATGAAATAATCATTAATACAGGCAAATGGAAGACCGCTGACTGGAAGGCAATGGGCGTTGCAATTAATAATGATTATACAGTTGTGTGGTTTGGTGAGATAACTGATAAAGCCGGTAAACCAAAGATTTGCGAGTACTAAAATATCTGTATCTTTATCGGTAATAAACCCGTAAAGAAATGCAATTCATAAATCAATTCCTTAAAAGTCACGTGTTCCATGGCCGGGAACTTGTTTCTATTCTTTGTCTCTTTATTTTATGCACTGTATTTGCTACTTCAGCACATAGTCAGAATTTTAAAGGTGGTGTTCACGGGGGATTAGTTGGCAGTCAGGTAGCCGGAGATCTTCATAGTGGTTACAATAAAGCCGGTATAAGTGCTGGTGGTTGGGTGAGTTTAGCCTTCACTCCAAGATCAGTATTTCAAATGGAACTATCATATGTTCAGAAGGGTAGTCGCGAAAACCCAAAAGAGAAAAACGGTTTCAACTCTTACCTGATGCAACTGGGTTATGTAGAAATGCCTTTTTTATACAGGATGATTTACAGTGAAAAACTTAATTTTGAGGCAGGTCCCTCCATGAATTTTCTTATTCATCACCGCGAAGAATACAATCAGGATCCTCTTACATCAGGATTTGCCAAAAATAATTTGTGTCTAATCATTGGTCTTTCGTATAACCTGAGTGATCGGTTAAAATTTGATTTCAGGACAGACAACTCGATACTATCCATCAGAACCGAAAGAGTAAATGGTGATGTATGGAGGTTCTTTGATTACGGGCAGTTCAGTGATGCACTGATCTTTTCATTGTACTATCAGTTGTAGAATGCTGTTATGAGCACTCAGCATTCAGCACTCAGCATTCAGTAAAAAGGCTATCAGCTTAAAAACTGTTCAGCGTTCAGGGTTCAGCGTTCGGCGAATAACCGTTTCACCTCATCCCCCAACCCCTACTCCTGAAGGAGACGGGGAGACCTACTTCGCTACAGTGGTAAGGCGGAAGGAATGTAACTCCGCCCTTCAGGGCGGAGACACCAGATGACCCTTGTAAAAGTTGTTCAAGGTGGTTCAAAGGTTGTTCAAAGCCTGCGGCGTTCAAAGTCATTATGTTCCGTTGTTCCATGTTCCATGTTCCATCAAGCCCTGACAGGGCGTAATATGTCAGCACAGGGCAAAGCCCTGTGTAAAGGATCAACACACACACCTGCGCCGTTAGGTAATTAATTTTATAAATATCATGATGCTAACGGCGCACCCGTCATCTCGTAGCGAAGCGGAGAGATCTTTTTGAAGTGGTTTACTGATCACAATTTGAATCACATCGTAGGGAGGCACGGTGTGCGTCCTTAAAAATAGTCCCAAAAACTCTGGTGTGTGTCTTTATGAAATGAGGAAAGGGAGGGTAGTCGTTTTGAACGAAGTGAAGGAGCTCATTGTCATTCCGACAAGAACCCTTTAGGATCCATT
This sequence comes from Omnitrophica WOR_2 bacterium, assembly GCA_050259095.1. Classification (GTDB taxonomy): domain Bacteria; phylum Bacteroidota; class Bacteroidia; order Bacteroidales; family Lentimicrobiaceae; genus Lentimicrobium. The sequence continues at coordinate 11,689 of JBLMZZ010000232.1, forward strand.
GAGTTCAGGTTTACTTCAGCATTTCTGCACCTATGCTTTGCCTTTATTCCAGCTTTATCAAGCTAAGTAAACCTATAATAAAGCTGTAGTATACCTGAAGTAGAGTTGATCTTAATGGATCCTTATGCAATCCTTAATAAATCCTTAATAAATCTTTAACGAAATGGCGTTTATCTCTTGTTTTTGCTTTCTTCAATAAAGAACAATAAACAAGGAGCTAAGTATAGTTTCCTATAAGAACCCTTTTGGATCCATTATGGCCGCCTTTGACTGAACTCCGTTGCAGTTGTATTTGGTATTCGTTGCAGTATTGATCAGCTTACTCAGAAGATGATTATAGCTGCATCGCAGTTGGGTGAAACCTGACCTCAATGGATCTATAATCGTTCCATAACAGTTCTTTGTTAGAAAAAACATATCAGTTCTAAGCCTAAACGCTTAGAATTACTTTTTCGGTTTGCAACCGGAACTGCTTTTTTCTTACTTCTTTGTCTTGAAAGCCGTCAGCACTCAGCATTCAGCACTCAGTGCAGGACGCGAGAGAAGTTCTAAGCCTAAACGCTTAGGATTAATTCTCCGATATGCAACCGGGACTTCTTTTTACTTACTTCCTTGTCTTGGACACAAAGAAGTAATCAAGAAAAGTCACGGCTTGGACGATTCGGCTAAATTTTGAAGGTTCAGCCTAAAAAATCTAAACTTGACCTTCTTTCTATCAGAATGTTTCAAAGCATTTTAACATTAGAGTACTGCTAAGCTCTTGGAGTCTTCGATCAGGCAGATTTTTCTTAACGGCTTCACCATCAAAATTCTTAACGCCAATACGTCCTAGGCCGGGCCAATGAGTTAATGAAATCATTCAAT
>JBLMZZ010000233.1:0-17091 GCA_050259095.1 Omnitrophica WOR_2 bacterium
TTACTCTTACCGGGCAATTATCTCGTATTAACTACTGAACCAAAGTTACTTTTATCGGAATATTTTACTAGTAATCCTTCTGCGTTTATTAAACCCGGATCATTACCTCCATTAGCAAACAGTGATGGAACTATAGCTTTACTAACTAACAATGAATTAGTTATAGATGAATTTCATTATAGTGAGGATATGCATTTTGCACTGTTATCAAATACAAAAGGAGTATCACTTGAAAGAATCAGTTATGATCGTCCGGCAAATGAAGAGGGGAATTGGCATTCTGCCTCTCAAAGTGCAGGCTTTGCAACTCCCGGATATTGTAATTCTCAGTTTATACAAACAGGCACAACTGAAGAATTTGTTAAAATTGAGCCACAGGTAATTTCTCCTGATAATGACGGAAATAATGACATACTTACAATAATTTGTGAACTGGAAAAGCCTGGTTTTGAATTATCTGTAAGAGTTTATGATAGTGAGGGGAGATTAGTAAGAAATATTACTGACAATTATCTGGCAGGTTGTAAAAATACGTTGACCTGGGATGGAATTAAAAATGATGGATCAAAAGCCTTATCGGGAATCTACATAATTTACACAAAAGCATTCTCAATGAAAGGTGAAATCAAACATTCAAAAAATGTGGTTGTAGTGTCAGGATTTTAAGAAATTCCAGGTATTTTGTTTAAGTCAGTATTGCCAAAGTTTAAATTCACATTTTACTCGAAAACATTATTCTGACACACTTGTTAATGCATGAAAAATCTTTCCTATGAGGAAAAAATGGATAATTGCAATAACATCGCTGGTTGTTATAGGAGCCATTGCAGCAGTACTTGTCTATATATTTATATATAATAAACCCCAGCCGGATTACTCAAGAACAGATCCTGATTTTAGGCTTAAAGCTTCGGATCTCTATCACGAATTTAAATCTAATGCTGCTGTTGCGGGTGCCAAATACACCGGTAAGGTATTAGCTGTAACAGGTGATTTAAGCTCAGTTGAAAACACAGATTCATTAACTACTGCAGTATTTGCTATTGAACAAGGTATGTTTGGAGATGAAGGTGTAAGATGTGCCTTTATACCGGAATTTGTAAAGGAAATTACTTCAACTGCAAACGGAAGTGCCGTTACTATTAAAGGATACTGCACGGGCTTTAATGACACAGATGTTATACTGGAACATTGCTCACTCTTGAAATAGGGTTTATTTAAAACATTGAGTAGTATTTTCCCAAATCAATTAATGGAATAGATTTTGATAACTTAATAAAGTACTTTGAAACTACAACAAATAATCGTAATTAATTAAACACCAAATACAAATGAAACTAACCATTGCTTTTCTAATACTATCGCTATCAATATCAGTAGCAAATGCTCAACGTTATGTAACCAAAACAGGGCATATCAGATTCTTTTCAAGTACCCCTGTCGAAAATATAGAAGCAAATAATCATCAGGTGAATGCTGCAATTGATTCACAAACCGGAGATATTGTATTTAAAGTATTAATGAAATCCTTTCAGTTTGAAAAAGCCCTTATGCAGGAGCACTTTAATGAAAACTATGTTGAATCCGATAAATATCCAAACTCAACACTTGTAGGCAAGATCACCAATATTAAAGATATAGATTTTACCAAAAATGGTAAATATGATGTGATTATTGAAGGTGATTTGACTATTAAAGATGTTACTAAAAAGATAAAGGAAAAAGGTACTATTGAGGTAAATGGTGATAATTTAAAAGGATTATCAACATTTAACATACAACCTGAAGATTTCAATATCAAAATACCCGGTGCTGTAGCTGCCCATATTGCCAAAAGCGTAAGGGTTGATGTTGACGCAGACTTTCAAAAATCAGCTAAAGCCCCTGTTCGTTAATCTCAATTTTCCTTTTTAATCTATTGCAATGACTACAGATTGCTGATCTTTTTTTATTACTTTCGCAATCTATAATCTTGTGTATGTCAAGCAACGAAGATCAATCAAGTCAGAAAAGACTGCAAGCTTCAACAGTTTCCACTATTATAAGTATTTCTTTGGTACTGTTCATGTTAGGGCTGTTAGGACTAATTGTACTTCATGCAGAAAAGCTTTCTGATTATGTGAAAGAGAATATTGGTTTTTCAGTGATTGTAAAAGAAAACATTACTGAACCATCAATCCTTGAATTTCAGAAAAAACTTGATGCTGAACCTTTTGTAAAATCAACTCATTTCATAACTAAAGAACAAGCAGCAGAAGACCTTACCAAAGAACTTGGTGAGGATTTTGTTGATTTCCTCGGTTATAATCCTTTACTCTCTTCAATTGATATCAGGCTTAATGCCGAATATGCAAACAACGACAGTTTAAAGGTCCTTGAACATAAACTGCTAAAAAACAATTTGGTAAAAGAAGTCTTTTATCATAAATCACTGGTTGATGCGGTTAATAAGAACATCAGAAGAATAAGCCTGGTTATTCTTTCATTTAGTGTAATACTCCTTCTTATTTCAATTGCATTGATTAATAACACGATACGATTGAGTGTTTACAGCAAACGGTTTATTATTAAAACTATGCAATTAGTAGGTGCTACGAGAACATTTATAAGCCGTCCTTTTATATTGAGAAGTTTAATTCATGGGCTGGTGAGTTCTCTAATAGCTATTTCACTATTGGTGGTGGTAATCTATTTTTCCAGAAAAACGCTACCTGAAATAGTTGACCTTCAAGATATTGATCTCTTTTTAAGTGTCTTTGGTATAGTGACAATTATAGGCATGGTAATTACCGGTCTATCAACAATACTTGCAGTTGGCCGGTATTTGAACATGAAATCGTATAAAGTACACTAATAAAGATTAAAATTAAGATGATGGATAATAAAAAAACGAAAATTCAACCTGCTGAAGCAAAGAAAGCAACAGATAAGTCAAATACCTTGCAGTTTGCTTTTGAAAAGGAAAATTATAAGTGGATGCTTATCGGTCTTGCTTTAATATTAGCCGGTTTTCTTCTTATGATAGGGGGTGGATCAGACAATCCACAAGTTTTTAACGAAAAGATTTTCAGTTTCCAGCGTATTACTCTTGCACCTCTGTTAATACTTGCCGGATATATTGTTGAAATATTTGCTATAATGAAAAGGCCACGAGATTAGAATGAAATTATGACAATCTTTGAAGCCGTTATTATTGCTATTGTTGAAGGAATTACTGAATTTCTCCCTGTTTCTTCTACCGGTCACATGATAATTACCCAGGAATTACTGGGTATGAACATTGACGAATTCGTAAAAGCCTTTACTGTAAATATACAGTTTGGTGCAATCCTTTCAGTTATTGTTTTATACTGGAAGCGTTTCTTCCAAAACTTTGAATTTTATTATAAACTTTTAGTCGCTTTTATACCGGCAGCCATCATAGGGTTTTTAATGATGGATCTAATTGACCGCATGCTTGGGAGTGTTCTTATTGTGGCTATTTCACTGGTTGTTGGTGGTATAATACTAATCTTCGCCGATAAATGGTTTCATAAACCTGTTGAGAATCAGAATATAAGTTATCTTTCTGCTCTAAAAATTGGTTTGTTTCAATGTATAGCTATGATACCTGGTGTTTCACGTTCAGCAGCAACCATTATAGGTGGAATGACGCAAGGATTGAATCGTAAAACAGCTGCTGAATTCTCCTTTTTTCTGGCTGTACCTACCATGTTTGCCGCAGCTTCTTACAAATTATTAAAGAACTATGAGATCATTTCAAGTCAAAATATTTCAACATTATTGATTGGTAATATTGTTGCCTTTATTGTTGCACTGATCGCTATTAAAACTTTTATTGCTCTCCTTACTAAATATGGTTTCAAACTCTTTGGTTATTACCGTATTGTACTTGGTCTAATTATTATTATCATGCTTACGCTGGGTTACAATCTTAATCTGGCTGAATAATCCGATATATGGTTTTTGATTTTGAAACAGGTGAACTTATTCTGGTCAATAAGCCACTGAAATGGACATCATTTGATGTTGTAAATCGTTTAAGAATAGTAATTAGAGAAAGCTACGGCATAAAGAAAATCAAGGTTGGTCATGCCGGAACCTTAGATCCACTAGCCGACGGACTATTAATAATTTGTACCGGTAGATTTACTAAGAAGATTGATGAATATCAGGCAGAGGAAAAAGAATATACAGGTACTTTTAAACTTGGCGCCACTACTCCATCTTATGACCTCGAGCATGAAGTAGATGAAGAATTTGAGTATGAGCATATTTCACCTGATATGATTCAGAGAGTTTCGCAAGCTCTTACAGGTGATATTCAACAGATACCTCCAGTCTTTTCCGCTATTAAAATTGATGGAAGAAGAGCTTATAAATATGCCCGGAAGAACAAAGAACTTGAACTTGAAGCCAGAAGCATCAATATAAGTCAATTTGAAATTACATCTATTCAACTTCCAGAGGTAGGATTTAGAGTTGTTTGTAGTAAGGGTACCTATATCAGGGCACTTGCACGTGATTTTGGCGAAGCACTAAACAGTGGTGCACATCTTACAAGTCTGCGAAGAACACGTATAGGCAGGTTTAAACTTTCGGATGCATGGGAATTGGATAATCTGGTAAAGACAATTAAGGAATCAGTAAGTTGATTGCTTAAACGTTGATTCTGAACTATTATCTGGTTGATTACTTTCTTTATTCGAATCCGAAACTTCAGATTGATCTTCAGAATGTACATGCTTTTTACCAAAGAACTGTTTTTGGAATAAGACCATCAACAGAACACCTGATGTTATTGATGAATCAGCGATATTAAATACCGGTCGGAAGAACTGAAAATCCTGCCCTCCAAGTATTGGTATCCAGGTTGGGTAAGTGCCACTTGCAACAGGGAAATATAGCATATCAACAACCTTACCGTGCAGAAATGTACCATATCCCCCATCGGCAGGTAAAAATTGAGCTACTTCAAAATAATTGCTACTACTAAAAATGAGCCCGTAAAAAGCACTGTCGATCATATTGCCGATAGCACCTGCTAAAATGAGAGAAAGGCTTATTAATACAAGTTTTGAGACTTTTTTCCTTGTGATATTGTACATATATACAATCAGCACACTAATTGCTACCAAACGAAAAAGACTCAGAATAAGTTTACCGTAAGTACCCGAAAATTGAAAGCCAAAGGCCATACCGGGATTTTCGGTAAAATGAATAATAAACCAATTGTCGAAGACACTAAACTCCTGGCCAAGTGCCATATTGGTCTTAACCCAGAATTTAAACACCTGATCAATGATCAGGATTAATGCAACTATAAGAAGTGATTTTTTCAAGGGACTCTTAAGACTTTGGCTGATTTAGTTTAGCTTCTATAGAAAGGGTAGCATGAGGAACAATACGCAAACGTTCTTTTGAGATCAACTTACCTGTGACTCTGCAAATTCCATACGTTTTATTCTCAATTCTAATGAGTGCATTTTCAAGTGCAGTTATAAACTTATCCTGACGTGCAGCTAGTTTGCTATTCTCTTCTTTTGAATTTACCTGATATCCCTCTTCCAGAACTTTAAAAGTTGGCGAAGTGTCACTTATATCATGCTCATTACTGTTGGCAAAAGCTTCAGTAAGCATCTTAAGATCACGTCTGGCGTTTTCAAGCTTTTCAAGTATTATTTGCTTGAACTCTTCAAGTTCCTCATCACTATACCTGTTTTTTAAATTTTCATCCTGTGGTTCTGCGTTTTTCATAGCGTAACTAAGTTATTACATGTTAAGATACTTCTAAATCAGCTTGCTTTTTCAACGCTGATTACTGCCTGCACATCATCTGCCAAATCAACCACTATGCGACTTGTTGGTTCAATCTCATTTACGATTTGAAACGAAGAAGCAAGTGTCTCTGAACAAATATAAACATTATTATGATTGATTGCATCCGAAAGTACATCGTTTTTTTCAATCCTGAGGTTTATTTTATCAGTTACTTCAAAACCCTTATCTTTTCTTATATTTTGAATCCTGTTAACTAACTCTCGTGCTAAACCTTCTTCTCTTAATTCCTCTGTTACGGATATATCCAAAGCAATGGTAATATTGCCGTCGGAGGCTATAACCCATCCCGGAATATCTTCAGTTATTACTTCCATATCACCTTCAACGAGTGTAACCATTTCCCCACTAACTAATATTGATAGTGTCTTGTTTTTCTCGAAGTCGGTAATTTGTTGCTGATCAATTTCTGCTAAAGCAACAGCTAATTGTTTCATTAGTTTACCATACCTGGGACCTAATGCCTTAAAGTTAGCCTTTACCTTTTTAACCAGTATTCCTTCATTGCTTATATATTCAATGTCTTTAACATTGACTTCCGACAAGATTAAATTCTTAACAGCTTCAATTTTACTCTTAATATCTTCATTGTTAAGAGGAATCATGATCCTTTGCAATGGTTGGCGCACTCTTATGCGATGCTGTTTTCTGAGTGATAAGACCATTGATGAGATCGTCTGGGCAAGCTCCATGCGCTCTTCAAGGTCCTTATCTATCAATGCTACATTTGCTTTGCAGAAATCAGCCAGATGAATAGAGCTGGCTTTACTTTTATTTGTTACACTGTTAAGATCCCTGTATAGTTTATCAGTAAAGAATGGAGCTATTGGTGCAGCAAGTAAAGCAATAGTCTTTAAACAGGTATATAAGGTTTGATATGCTGAAATTTTATCGGAAGAATATTCTCCTTTCCAGAAACGGCGTCTTGATAATCTTACATACCAGTTACTTAAATGCTCATCGGTAAAGTCAGCAATTGCTCTGCCTGCCTTTGTAGGTTCATAATCAGAATAATAACCATCAACAGCATTAATAAGGCTGTTTAGTTCAGATAATATCCAACGGTCTATTTCAGGTCTGTCAGTATAAGCAACCTCAGGTTCTGAATAATTGAAATTATCAATGTTTGCGTATAGTGCAAAGAAATTGTAGGTATTATACAATGTGCCAAAAAATTTCCTTTGCACTTCAGCTATTCCTTCAAGATCAAATTTAAGATTGTCCCAGGGTTGAGCATTAGTAATCATGTACCAACGTGTAGCATCAGGACCATACTTCTCAATAGTAGTAAATGGATCAACGGCGTTACCTAAACGTTTCGACATTTTATTGCCTGCTTTGTCAAGCACTAAACCATTAGAAACTACAGCTTTAAATGATTCTGATTCAAATGCCATTACGGCTATTGCATGAAGCGTAAAAAACCATCCTCTTGTTTGATCTACACCTTCGGCAATAAAATCAGCCGGGAAATAGTCGTGCAGATTTTCTTTATTCTCAAATGGATAATGGAATTGGGCAAAAGGCATTGCACCCGAATCAAACCATACATCTATCAAATCAGGTTCACGTAACATTCGCTTACCTGATGGTGATACAAGTATAATATCATCAACATAAGGCCGATGTAGATCAAATTTACCGTAGTTAGCATCAGAGAAATCACCCGGATTAAAGGCTTCAAGTGGATTTGAAGTCATAAACCCTGCTTCAACTGACTTTTCAATCTCTTCCTTTAACCTTTCAACTGAATTAATACATATTTCTTCCGATCTGTCTTCAGTAACCCATATAGGCAATGGGGTTCCCCAAAATCTTGATCTGCTTAAATTCCAATCTACAAGATTCTCAAGCCAGTTACCAAATCTTCCACTTCCTGTGGATTCAGGTTTCCAGTTAATGGTCTTGTTAAGTTCAATCATCTTATCTCTGTATGCCGTTGTACGAATAAACCAAGAATCGAGTGGATAATATAAAATAGGTTTATCAGTCCTCCAGCAATGAGGATAAGAATGTTCATATTTCTCTGATTTAAAAGCTCTATTCTCTTTCTTGAGCTTTATAATGATATCAATATCAACATTTTGTTCATTTGCAGGATCATAATCAGCGGCATACTCAGCTTTAACATATCTGTCGGCAAATTCCCCCATTTCAGAGGTAAATTTTCCTTGTTTATCAACCAGTGTGAGTGCACCAATTCCATTTTGACGAGCTACTTTAAAGTCATCTGCACCAAAACTTGGAGCTATATGCACAATACCGGTTCCATCCTCAGTAGTAACAAAGTCACCCGTTACAACCTTAAATGCATCACCTTCTGTTGGTTGTGCGTAAGGCATTAACTGTTCGTACCTGATACCTTCAAGGTCTTTTCCTTTAAAAGAACCATCGATTACAAAAGGAATGTTTTTACTTCCTTGTTCGTATGAATCAAGCGAAAGCTCAGCATTCTTATCAGGGAAATATCTTGAAACTAGTTCTTTTGCGATTACTACTGTAATGGGTAAGAAGGTATATGGATTAAACGTCTTAACCTTTACATACTCAATATTCTTTCCAACAGCAAGTGCTGTATTGCTTGGAAGTGTCCACGGAGTAGTAGTCCATGCCAGTATGAATAATTCACCATGAAGGTCATTAAAGAGGAACTCTGATTTATCATCCCTTATAACCTTAAATTGGGTAACAAGAGTGTTATCTTTAACCATACGATAACACCCCGGTTGATTGAGTTCATGCGTGCTTAGACCAGTTCCTGCAGCAGGTGAGTATGGCTGAATGGTATACCCTTTATAAAGAAGGCCTTTTTCATATAAACGATGCAGAAGAAACCATAAAGTTTCCATGTATCGGTTATCGAAAGTAATATAAGGATGCTCCAAATCAACCCAGTAACCTATTTTCCTGGTAAGATCATCCCACATATCCTTATACTTCATTACTTCCTTGCGACAGGCACTATTATATTCCTCAACAGAGATCTTTTTGCCAATATCTTCTTTGGTTATACCAAGTGTTTTTTCTACTGAAATTTCAATAGGAAGTCCATGAGTATCCCAGCCGGCCTTGCGGTTAACCAGAAAGCCTTTCATAGTCTTATACCGGCAGAAAATATCCTTAATAGCACGCGCCATTACATGGTGGATTCCGGGTATTCCATTAGCAGATGGTGGTCCTTCATAAAAGATAAAAGGCTCACTTTTTTCACGGATTTTAAGACTTTTATTAAATACATCTTCTTCATCCCACAATTTCAAAATTTCATTACTTAATTGGGGAAGGTTAAGTTGCTTATATTCAGGGTATCGCTTCATCAAAACTCCTATTCGTAGTTGCTGTTTTATAAAGAGGTGCAAAAGTACAAAAATTTACGATGCATATAAATTCAGTATTCGTTAACACTTTTTAAGGTAAACTGGTTTAGATGTGTTTAGATAATGTTAATGCACTTATTTCGTATTTTCGTTAAGCAAATCTATTTCTTTTATGATCGAAAAAGTATTACTGACCATTTGCACATTGATGATAGTCGGCCATTCTTTGGAAGTAACAGCTCAAAGTAATGACACTATCAAAATCATGACCTGGAATATACGACTTGATATACCTGATGATGGTATAAATCAATGGAAACTTAGAAATGAGAGTCTTTGTAATGAGATAATCCAACAGGCCCCCGGAATATTGGGAGTGCAGGAAGCTCTAATCAACCAGATGATTGATATGCGCAAATTGCTTGTTGGATATAAAAGCATAGGAGTTGGAAGGGATGACGGGAAAAAGGAAGGTGAGTTCAGTGCTATTTTTTATCATAAAAGTTCATACAAAAAGATTAGGTCAGGTACCTTTTGGCTTTCTCAAACACCCAATGTTGCCGGTAGTCGAGGGTGGGATGCAGCATGTAATAGAATAGTTACATGGGCAGAATTCAAGGATAAACATTCAGGTAAGCATTTTATTGTTTTCAATACTCATTTCGACCATCTTGGTGATACTGCCAGAGTGGAAAGTGCAAAGTTGATACACAAAAAGCTTAAAGAGCTTGCAAACAAACTACCCGTTATTCTAACAGGTGATCTTAATGTAACATCAAAAGATAGAGCATACAGGATAATTACCAACCCTGAAAATGAATACGTACTTGTAAATAGTCGAAGCAGGGCTCTTAAAAAAAATGGACCTGAATTTTCATGGGTTAGTTTTGATCCTGAATTCAAAGAACCTACTCTTATTGATTTTATTTTTACAACCTACGATTTTAATATCCTATCCAGTACTATCCTTGATTTCAGAAGTAAAGGAAGATACTTGTCAGATCATTTACCTGTTATTTCAGTAATGGAACTTGGCAACGAAAAAATAAAGTAACACCTCTTCTATTAAATTATTTCGTTGATATTTAATGCTTTAAGCCTATTGGTAATGCGGTTAATCTAACAGATTACATCACCTGCCTCTCTTATCAATAAAAAATAACTCAGCTATTTTTTCATGGTCATGACATGACACATGGATCTTGATTTGGTGGGGTTTCAATGTGTTCCCATATACCTCCTGTATACCCTCTGTATAGATCCTATATACGTTCTGTATACCCTAAAGGTATATAGGATGTATTTGCGATGTGCTTGCGATTTATACAGCGATTCAACAAATCTAATACTTTTTCTTAGACAAGTCAGTACAATTTTTATCAATGATAATCCGGGATTCTATTAAATGATCATGATAAAATGAAGCATCATATTATCAGCGATGCAGCAGGTACAAAAAATATTTTTTTTAAATAAAACTATAAAACCAAAAAAGTTTTATAGTTTTGCACCTCCAAATTATGAGAGAATGACATCTGATGAGAAAATAATAAATTCTGCTCTTGAAGCTTTTAAAACCAATGGTATAAAAAATGTTACCATGGATGATATTGCTAAGAGAGCAGGGGTTTCTAAAAGAACTGTTTACGAACTCTTTAATGACAAGCATACCTTAGTAATAGCTTCAATAAAGCACATGCTGATAAAAAACAATTGTGAGATTATTAAAATAATTGGCCAAACAGATAATGTTATTGAAGCCTTGTTCAAAATTGTTGAAGCTGAAAGTTTAAGTCACCAAAACATCTCTCCGAACTTCATGAGTGATATTCAGAAGTATTTTCCAATAGTAAGTGCTTCTTTAACAAACAATCTCGAAAATTGGAGTAAGTTTTCAGCCGGGTATCATTTTTTAGAGAAAGGAATAGAGCAAGGTGTGATAAGGGGAAACCTCAATATTCAACTTGTTGATAATTTTCTGCACGAGATGATAAATCTGGTTCATAATAGTCAGATATTCAAAATTATGAATCTTGAAAAAGATGATATCCTTGATAACATTTTTCTTCCATACTTCAGAGGTATCTGCACTTCAAAAGGTTTGAAATTAATGGAGAAGCATTTCGAAAAAAAGACAGATCAATAGCCCTTGATTGATCTGCAACTAATTAACCCCATAAACTAAACATACAACCAATCAAATTATTAAGATGAAACTTAAACTAACAGGACTAATGATATTGTTGATGATGTTTTCCATTTCAACAACATTTGCCCAGCAAAAGCTAACACTTTCGGTGCAACAGGCAGTTGAATATGCGCTGAAATATAACAAATCACTTGAAAATTCAGGTTTTGAAGTAGATAAAGCTCAGCAAGCATTAAGAGCAGCAATTGCCAATGGACTGCCCCAGGTGAATGCCTCAGCAACGTATAATAACTCAATGGGCGCAAATATCTCAATACGCTTTAACGAAGCAGCGCCTGCTACCGAGATTCCAATCAAACCTAGTAGCAACTTTAACCTTCAGGTTACTCAGCTACTTTTTAATGGCAGTTACATTGTAGGTGTTCAAACAGCACAGCTGTATAAAGAACTCAGTCAGATTAATTTGAAAAAATCAGAGACTGATACCAGAATTCAGGTTACTAATGGATACTATCTTGTTTTGATTTCAAATGAATTATCAAAAAGACTGCAGCAAAATCTTGTTAATCTAAAAGACCTGTACACTAAAACAGAAGCTCTTGCTAAAGTTGGTATCATAGAAAAAAATGATGTTGATCAATTATTCATTCAGGTTAACACCCTGCAAAACGCAGTAAATGCTTCGGGCCGACAACTTGAGCTTGCAACTAACATGTTAAGATTACAACTGGGTACTGATATAAATGCCGAGTTGATATTAACGGATGATCTTGATACCGTTTTAAACAATATTGCAGATGATAATCTTTTAACAGGGTCATTAAAACTTGAGAACAATCTCGATTTCAGGTTAATAGATCAGCAGGTAGCTATTAGCAAAAAGATGGTTGATTTAAAAAAATCAGCTGCACTTCCAAGTTTGTCAGGTTATTATTCATACACCTACAAAATACTGAAACCTGAATTTGATATGTCTCCTGCTAATGTGGTCGGTTTACAATTGAATATCCCAATCTTTTCAAGTGGATTGAGAACAGCTCAAACCCGTCAGGCATATATCGATTTAAAGAGTATGCAAAACATCAGGGAACTTACAAGTGATCAATTGAAAATACAGGAGAAACAATTGAGATTCAACCTGATCAATGCAAAAGAAACTTTTAGTAATCAGAAAGCAAACATTGAAGTGTCGCGCAGAGTATATAGCAGCTTAAAGCTAAAGTACGAACAAGGTATAATTTCCGGTCTTGATTTGATCACTGCCGACAATAATTACCTGAAGGCAGAAACCGATTACATAAGTGCAGCAATGCAGTTACTTGATGCAAGCTTGCAATTAGACAAAATTTATACAACAGCCCATTAATTTACCATAAACGACTATTAAAGATGAAAAAACTATTTTATACTGCATTAGTACTTGCTGTAAGTTTAGCTTCTTGCAAACAAGCGGATAAAAAAAATACTGCAGCAACTACTGAAGAAAAAATTGAAAATGTAAGAGTAGTTCAACTAAATGAACAGAGAGTTACTCATACCGTTGAATATCAGGCAACCTTACAACCTTTTGAAGAAATACATCTTGCTCCTGCAGCACCTGGCAGAATTGATAATATATCAGTAGAAGTGGGTGATCGCATTTCGAAAGGTCAGGTATTAGTACAAATGGATCGTACACAGTTGCATCAGGCAGAGGTTCAATTAAAAAACCTAACAACTGATTTTAAACGCCTTGATACACTTCAAAAAGTTGGAAGTATTGCCCAGCAGAAGTATGATCAATTACAGGCACAACTGGAAATTGCTGTATCAAATGTTGAGTTTCTCAGGCAGAATACAAAGTTAATTGCCCCATTTAATGGTATTGTATCAGGCAAGTACTTTGAAGCCGGTGAAATGTATTCATCGGTACCCAACACCGCAGCAGGTAAAGCTGCAATTCTATCACTTGTGCAGGTAGATAAGCTTAAAGCAATTGTTGCACTAACAGAAAATTATTTCCCTGTTATTAAAACAGGTATGCAGACAACTGTAAAGACTGATGTATATCCTGACAAGACCTTTACCGGAAGAATAACTTTAGTACATCCTACTATAAATTCTTCAAGCAGAACTTTTGAAGTTGAGGTAACCATAGATAATCCATCAGGACTTCTAAGACCGGGTATGTTTAGTCGCGTTACTTTGAGTCCTGGTGAAACAGATGCACTCTTATTGCCTGCTCTTGCGATACTTAAATTGCAAGGATCAAATGAGCGTTATCTTTTTGTAGAGAAAAATGGGGTAGCTAAACGAATTTCAGTAACTCTTGGTCAGAGATATAACGACAACGTAGAAGTCCTTTCTGATAAATTAAGCAAAGGTGATAATGTAATTATCAGTGGTCAGGCAAGATTACTTGATGGAATGAAAGTACAAGTAGTTAATAACTAACATCTAAACCTAATAATCAATGAGTATATATAAGAGCGCGGTTAATAAACCCATCACAACCATAATGATATTTGTTGCAATAATGGTAGTGGGCATCTATGCGCTAATGAAAATGCCGGTCGACCTCTATCCTGAGATAGAGCCTCCAATAATATCTGTAATGACTACTTATGCGGGAGCAAATGCTGCCGATATTGAAACGAATATTACAAAGCCACTTGAAGATGCTTTAAATTCTATTGATAATCTAGATGAAATTACTTCATCTTCAACCGATAACCTTTCTGTTATAACTCTCCAGTTTCAATGGGAATCAAATCTTGATGAAGCGGCAAATGATATCAGAAATGTGATTGACCGTCAGATTGACTATCTTCCTGATGGAGTTGACCGTCCCACGATTTTTAAGTTTAGCACTAATATGATGCCTATTCTCTTTTATTCGGTTACTGCCGATGAAAGCTATATAGGTCTTGATAAAGTAATAAATGAAAAAATCGTAAACCCTCTTAACAGGGTTGATGGTGTTGGCTCTGTTGCCATGATTGGTTCGCCAAAAAGAGTGATATATGTTGATGCTGATCCAAATAAACTTGATGCTTATAATCTTACCATAGAGCAAATTGGAGGTGTAATCGGTGCAGAGAACATGAATATGCCTTCAGGTAATGTGAAAATGGGTCTCATGGATTATCAATTGAGAGTTCAGGGTGAATTTAACGACAGTGAAAATCTTAAAAATCTGGTTGTTGGGAATTATGCAGGAAATTCAATTTACCTGAGGGATATAGCAACAGTTAAAGATTCATTGAAGGATGTTACACTTGATGAAAAGATCAATGGCAGAACAGGCCTTAGGATGTTTATAATGAAACAGTCGGGTGCCAATACCGTAAAAGTTGCAAAGGATGTTATTTCAAGCTTAAATCTCTTGCAAAAAGATCTTCCTTCAGATGTTAAAATACAGGAAATTTATAACTCTTCTAAATTCATAAAGGGTTCTATTAACAACCTGTCAGAAACTCTAATGTGGGCTTTTATATTTGTTGTCCTCGTTGTCATTGTGTTTCTAGGGCGCTGGCGAGCAACATTTATTATCATTCTAACGATTCCCATCTCGTTGATTGTTGCTTTCATTTATCTGTTTGGTACAGGTAATTCAATAAATATTATTTCATTGACTTCCTTGTCAATTGCGATAGGAATGGTGGTTGATGATGCGATTGTTGTACTTGAGAATATTACGCGGCACATAGAACGAGGGAGTAGTCCGCGAGAAGCAGCTATTTATGCAACAAACGAGGTTTGGTTGGCAGTAATTGTAACTACACTCGTGGTTGTTGCAGTATTTATGCCGCTAACATTAGTTTCGGGCATGACAGGAGTGATGTTCAATCAGCTTGGTTGGATTGTATCAATTACAATCATTACGTCAACAGTAGCTGCAATCACCCTAACACCAATGCTTTCAGCAAAATTGCTAGGTATTAAAAAACTTACGAAGGAAGAGCGTTGGTTTAGTCACTCAAGGACAATTGAACCTTTACTTGTAAAGTTAGACGACTTTTATGTTAAGACTCTTGGATGGGCATTACATCATAAACTTGTAGTTGGGTTGGTAGCATTACTCATTTTCGTTGGTTCAATTGGTCTGTTCTTTGGCCCAATCGGTACTGACTTTATGCCTGAGAGTGATGAAGGACATTTTAGTGCAGCCATAGAACTACAAACAGGAACACGTGTAGAAGAGACTATGAAAGTTGCCCGCCGTATTGAAGATATTATTAAGAAGCGTTATCCTGAAGTTATATTGACTTCTGTTTCAGCAGGATCAGATGATGAAGGAAGTATGTTCTCATTGTTTTCAACTACAGGCTCAAATATCATTAATTTGATGATGCGACTTGAAGATCGGGATAAACGAGATAGAAGTGTTTTTGAAATAGCCGCTGATTTAAGATCTCAATTGACTCAAATTCCTGAAATTATTACATCAACAGTTTCTACTTCAAGTCAGGGTTTTGGAGGATCTTCAAATACTGTTGATGTGGAAATATATGGTTATGATTTTGATGAAACAAATAAACTTGCAGAAGATATACGTCAAAAAATTAGTACAATAAAGGGGGCCACTGATGTAGTAATCAGCAGGAAAAAAGATAAGCCCGAACTTCAAATTGACCTTGATAGAGAGAAAATGTCATTGCATGGATTGAACACTGCAATGGTTTCAACGCAAATTCATAACAGAGTAAGTGGATTGATCGCTTCAAAATTTAAGGAAGAAGGGGATGAATATGATATCAGAGTACGACTTACTGAAGAATCCCGAAATTCAATTACCGATTTGGAAGATATGTCTATTACATCACCCACTGGTCAAAAAATTAAACTGAAAGAACTCGCAACAGTTAAGGAATATTGGGGGCCTCCTTCAATTCAGCATAAACGTAAAGAACGTCTGGTTACTGTATCTTCGAAAGCAGAAGGAGTATCACTTGGAGAGTTAGCAACAAAAATAAATGCAACGTTGAAAACAGTCACTATTCCTAAGTCGGTTATGGTAAATGTTGGTGGTGCTTATGAAGACCAACAGGAGTCGTTTGGAGATATACTTTTATTGATGTTGGTAAGTTTAATACTGGTTTATATTGTTATGGCATCACAGTTTGAATCGTTAAAAATGCCAATAATTATAATGTTCTCAATACCATTTGCTTTTAGTGGAGTTGCGATAGCACTTTTCTTAACCGGCACTACTTTAAGTATGATAGCAGCATTGGGAGCAGTTCTTCTCATAGGTATTGTTGTAAAGAATGGTATTGTGCTGGTTGACTTTATTAATTTGATGAGAGGAAGAGGGATTGAGCTTTATGAATCAATTATAATATCGGGTAGATCAAGGTTACGTCCGGTTTTAATGACTGCATTAACAACCATATTAGGTATGCTTCCACTGGCATTAAGCACAGGTGAAGGATCGGAAATGTGGAAGCCTATGGGTATAACAGTAATTGGCGGACTAGTATTCTCTACCATTGTTACTATGGTAATTGTTCCGGTAATGTATGCAGCTCTTGGTCGCAAAGGTGAGAACAAAAAAATGAAGAAAGATCAATTAATCAAACAGGCAGAGTTAATTAATTTTAATTAAAACAACATGAAAGCAGTTTTTATAGCATTTAACCAGGCACATACTGAAAAAGTGGAATACATGTTTGATCAGTTGGGTATAAGAGGTTTTACCTGGTGGAATAATGTCCAGGGGAGGGGATCATTTACCGGTGAACCACGTATGGGTACTCATACATGGCCTGAGATGAACTCAGCAGTATTAACCATAGTTCCTGAAGA
>JBLMZZ010000234.1:0-12934 GCA_050259095.1 Omnitrophica WOR_2 bacterium
CGGGAAACCTCAGGAGTAATTGTATTTGCAAAAAGTGAGGAAGCTAAACACTTCCTTCAGGATAACTGGAGCGACTTTACTAAAAGATACTTCGCTGTTGTGCATGGCACATTAAATCAAAAAGAAGGTATTATTACATCCTACCTTTATGAGAATAAAGCCTTCAGAGTCTATTCAGTAAGTAACCCCGACAATGGGAAATATGCAAAAACAGGCTATACGGTTCTTAAAGAATCAGATAAATTCAGTCTTCTTGATATTGAATTGTTTACCGGAAGAAAACATCAAATAAGGGTTCATTTAATGGAGATGGGACATCCGGTATCAGGTGACAATGTCTATGGACCGCCAGATAAAGGAAACAAGCGTTTGGCACTCCACTGCTATTCACTTTCTCTCGTGCATCCCTTTACCGGGAAAGAAATGACTTTTAAAACTGATATTCCCGGTTACTTTAACTGTCTGGTCAGGTAGCGTTAAATGTTACTTTTATTTCAAAGAAACAATGGAGCTAGTCATTAGTAAATCCCCGCTGTCTCAATGCTTCGAACAACAATACTGCTGTTGAGACTGAAACGTTTAGTGAATCTATGTTACCAAGCATTGGAATGATTACGCGGTGATTACAGAAGTTTATCCATCCTGATGTTAACCCATCAGCTTCTGTACCCATCACAAAGGCTGTGGGCTTTGAATAATCATATCTGTCGTACCTTGAAGAAGCTGTCAACTCAGCAGCATACGAGGTAATTTCATTCTTTTTTAACCACTCTTGTGCTTCATCAGAACGACACGCAACAACAGGACGTGAAAAGACACAACCAATAGATGACCTGATGACATTGGGGTTATAAACATCGGTGAGTGGATCACAAATGATAACTGCATCAGCATTCACAGCATCGGCAGTGCGAAGTATTGCACCCAGATTGCCGGGCTTCTCTACTGACTCAAGTATGACTACAAGAGGGTTCTCCCGCAGATGAAGGTGATCAAGGGTAAGTTCCTTTGGTTCGAAGAGCGCAATAAAGCCGTCTGACCCTTCACGATATGCCAGTCGCTCAAATACATGGCGGCTAATCTCAGTAATACGTGCATCACCAAACAGTTGCAGATCAGGTGAAGAAATCTCAGTACAAGTAAAAGCTTCCTTCATCCTGAACCCTGATGCCATAGCAATCCCTGATTCTCTGAGTCCTTCAACAACCACAAGATTCTGTTTCCGTCTCTCTCTCGACTTTTCCTGCAGCAAGATCAGGTTCTTTATCCTTGGGTTTTGAAGACTTGTTATTTGTTCCATTTTGTGTGAATGTACATGCAAATATACAAAAACCCCAAAGGACGTTGTTTGATGCTAAGCAACAATGACTTTGATTTTAGCTTCCTCCAAACGTTTTTTGTCCTCTTCTGATATGCCGGTATCGGTTATCACCGTATCAATGTGTTCAAGCTCACAAATGAAAGTCAGGCTTCTGCGAAGGAATTTTGATGAATCAGCTACTACAACAACTTCACGAGCCACTTCAATCATGACCTTATTCAAGTATGCCTCTTCAATATTAGGTGTATAAATGCCATTCTTTGAGTCGAATCCATCTACCCCAAGGAAAACCTTATCTACAAAGAAGTTTCTGTAACTATTTTCAGCCAGCGGTCCAATTAATGAGAGTGAGTTTTTACGGAGTGTACCTCCGGGAATAATCAGATTGATATTTTGATTTGAAACAAGATGGTTAACAATATTTAATGCATTTGAAATAATGGTAACATTCTTTAAATCAGTAGGAAGATTTCTTACAATCTCCATTGTAGTTGTCCCTGAATCAAAAATTACAGTGTCATTATCCTTAATAAGTTTAGCTGCTTCTCTTCCAATCCTCATCTTTTCGGGCATATGCAACTTGTGCTTCTCTCCCAGATGCTGATCAAAACTCACGACGTGCGACATACTTAAAGCTCCTCCCCTGGCACGTACCAAAAGCTTTTTACCTTCAAGTTGTTCAAGGTCATTGCGGATTGTAACTTCACTTACCCCAAATTCCTTACTGAGATCGTTAACTGAAACCTGATCATGCACCGATAACTTTTGCATGATTTTCATCCTGCGATCAACTGTGTTGTGTAAACTATGTGTTTTAATAACTCGTGGTTTTATAATTTCACAACAAAGATATCTATTAAAGCTTTCAAAACCATTTTGAGTCTCAATAAAAAGGTAAAAAAAATTTAGTAAATATATTTGAAATGAAACAAATGATTGTACATTTGTAAAAGTAAGTAAATGAAAGATTGATCAAAAAAGTGAAATCATGAACGAAATGGAATTATCTATACAAACTAACACAGAAAAGGAGATTTGGGGACAGCCCAACCTTTGGCTTAAAATATATGATCAGGTACTTGCAGAAAAACAATCATTAGTATCATTTCTTGAAATTGCATTATCTGAACAGAATTTAAATGTTATTCTAACGGGTGCAGGTAGCAGCGCTTTTATAGGTCTTTCATTAGTGGGTAGTTTTAACCGGAACCTTAAGAAACCTGCTATGGCTATTTCAACTACTGATCTGGTCACTCATCCATCCGATTATTTCGGCCCTCATATTCCTGTCTTGCTGATATCTTTTGCCCGTTCAGGAAATAGTCCTGAAAGTGTGGCTGTAGTAAAGCTTGCTGATCAGGTTTGCACTAAAGTTTATCACCTTATTATAACATGCGATGTATTGGGAGCCCTGGCTAAATACAATACAAAATCAGCCAGATACAACTTTATCCTTCCCGCTGAAGCCAATGACAAAAGTCTTGCAATGACCGGAAGCTATTCAGGTATGCTTTTAACAGGTTTACTGATTGCCCGTATTAAAGAGGTTGAAAAACTTAGAGTACAAATTGACTTACTACAACAATATGCAAACAAATTGCTCGGTGAGGCTGCACAATTTAAACACATAGCCGAACTGGATTTTGACAGAGCAGTATTTCTTGGTTCAGGTCCATTATCAGGCACTGCAACTGAATCTCATTTGAAAGTGCAAGAGTTAACAGATGGAAAGGTTATTTGTAAATGTGATTCTTTTCTTGGGTTCAGGCATGGGCCAAAAGTTGTAATCAATAACAAAACACTCATCTTCCTCTTGTTTTCTAATCAGCCGTATGTATTGCAATATGAAAAAGATTTACTTGCAGCACTAGGAACAGGTCAGGAACCTCTATATGTTGCCGGTTTGATTGAAACCTCTTCTGCCAAACTTAATCCAGATAAATTATTTGTACTATCTGAAAACGGGAATAAGCTGGAAGAGGAATTCTTACCAGTCTGTTCGATACTGCCCGCCCAAATGATTGGTTTTTATAAATCACTTTATTTAGGAATGGATCCTGATATGCCTTCAGCCAGTGGCGCTATATCACGAGTGGTAAAAGGAGTTGTAATTTATCCATATTAAACTTTAAAAATGAATCAAATAATTAGAAATAAAGCCGCTGCCAAAAACATTCCCCTAATGGACTATATCCTGGGGAGAATTACTGAATTGTCAAAATCAGATGGTATTAACAGGACCATTTTTGCAGCATGCCCAAATTCAATATCTGTTATTAAAGCGTCCTTGCGTTCAGCTAAACGTTGGAATAGCCCGATAAAATTTGCTGCAACTCTCAATCAGGTTGATAGCGACAGGGGTTATACTAACCTTAATCAGAAAGAGTTCGTAAATACCATAAAACTCGAGGCCCAAAGGTTGAATTTAAATGTCCCTGTTATTATAGCAGTTGATCATGGAGGCCCATGGTTAAAAGATCTTCATTCAATAGAAAAATGGTCATTTGATAGATCGTATTCTGCCGTTAAAAAATCATTTGAAGCATCAGTCACAGCCGGTTACGATCTTATCCATGTTGATCCAACTATAGATATAACCTTACCAAAGGGTGAGAATATAAAGATAGAAGTAGTTGCTGCCCGCACAGTCGATCTAATTGAACATACAGAAAACTTCCGTAAATCGAATGGATATCCACGCATTGCATATGAAGTTGGAACTGAGGAAGTACACGGCGGACTTGCCGATATGTCTACATTTAGAAAATTCCTCAGCCTGTTAAAAAGCGGATTAGCCGAGAAAGGTCTTTCAAATATATGGCCATGCTTTATTGTTGGTAAAGTGGGAACAGATCTTCACACTACTACATTTGATCCTGAAGTGGCAAAACAACTTACAAAAGTCGCCCGCGAATATGGCAGTGTAATAAAAGGTCATTATTCTGATGGTGTAACTAATCCTGAAGCATATCCCCTATCGGGAATGGGTGCTGCAAATGTTGGTCCTGAGTTTACTATTACTGAGTATAACGGTCTGGTGGAACTTGAAAAAATTGAGAAACAATATTTTGCTGAAGGCAAAGTTGCCCGTTGTTCCGACATAGGACTTATTTTACATGATGCAGTCGTGCATTCCGGCAGATGGAAAAAATGGCTTCAATCAGGTGAGGACCCTGATGATTTTGAAAGTATTTCCGCTGATAGACAGGAATGGCTTATTAGCACCGGTTGTCGGTATATATGGCAAAATACAGAAGTACTTGCCGCCCGAAATCAATTGTACTATAACCTTGAAAGCAATGGCATATTGGCAGAGGAAATTGTACTCTCTAATATTGAAAGTGCCATGGATAAATATTATGCCGCTTTTAACCTTAAAAATCTGAATGACTTATTATAAAACAAATAGAGAATGATACTCAATCTTAATCCGGAAGTAATTGTTATTGGTGAACTTAATGTTGATATTATTCTCAACTACATTGATGGATTTCCTGAAGTAGGAAAGGAGAAACTGGCTAAGGAAATGAATGTTACCCTGGGTAGTTCCTCTGCAATATTTGCCAGCAACCTTAGTACTCTTGGAACGAAAGTAGCTTTTATAGGCAAAATTGGAAAAGATGCATTTGCTTCACTCGTACTTAATAGCCTGAACACAAAAGGTGTTAACACGTCAAATATTATACAATCTGCAACTTCCAATACTGGGGCGACAATTGTATTAAACTATGACCAGGACAGAGCAATGGTAACTTATCCGGGAGCAATGGAAACCCTTAAAATCGAAGATGTTAATTTCGATTTTCTGGCAACTGCCCGTCACCTGCACTTTTCTTCAATATTTCTGCAACCTGGAATTAGGGAGAGCCTTCCTGCTCTATTCGCGAAGGCAAAATCTCTGGGCCTCTCCACTTCAGTTGACCCTCAATGGGATCCTGCTGAGAGGTGGGACATAAACCTTTATAACCTACTGCCTGTACTTGATATTTTTATGCCTAATAAGGCCGAGTTGCTATTGTTAACAGGATCAAAGTCTGTTGATGAAGCTATCAGCAAAATAAAAGAGATTGCACCAAACATTATTCTTGTTATAAAAAATGGTGCGGATGGTGCATATGGATGGCGTTCAGGTAACCTTGTTCATCAACCTGCATTCATGAATTCGGATGTAATAGACAGTATAGGTGCCGGTGACAGTTTCAATGCTGGTTTCATTCATGAATTTATTAAAGGAAGTTCATTGGTCAAATGCCTTGAGAGCGGGGCTTTAACAGGTGCAGTTTCAACAACAAGGCCCGGTGGAACAGGTGCATTCGATAGTTATGACGCTTTCAGAACAATTGCTTTAACCAAGTTTAAAATGTCTTTATAAAATTCATTAATAAATGAAACTTCAAGATAAGCTTACTGAACTCACATCTGCCCATAAGGCAATATTAGCTGTCAATTTTTACAATTTCGAGACACTTTCCGGAATTATGAAAGCTGCTAAAAATTTGAATGCACCTGTGATACTTCAACTTTCAGAAAGCACAATTAATTACCTCGGATTAAAAATGGCCGCTGCCCTTGCGCGTAAAGGACTAGAGCAATATGGAGTTACCGGTTGGCTTCACCTCGATCATGGCGCTTCTGTTGAACTTGTAAAACGTTGCCTGGATGAGGGTTTTGATTCTGTTATGATTGATGCAAGTGAAAAACCATTTGATGAGAATGTAAAAACTACCCGCGAAGTGGTGAAAATGGCTGCTAGCTATCATGCCAATGTTGAAGCAGAACTTGGCTATGTTGCTAAACTTGGACAACAGAGTACTTCTGTTTTTACCCAACCCGATGAAGTAAAACTTTTTACTGAACATACAGGTGTTGATGCTCTTGCAATTGCCATCGGATCAGCACACGGGTTTTATAAATCTACTCCAACCCTGCAGATTGAGCTGCTAAAATCAATTCGTGAGGTAACAAATGTTACATTGGTATTACATGGAGGTTCCGGCATTCCCGATATTCAGATTAAGCAGGCTATTCAAGCCGGCATAAGCAAGATTAACCTTGCAACTGAAACTAAAAATATTTTCATGAAGACATTGCAACAAATTCTGGCTAATACTGAAGAGATTGATCTTCGTAAAGTATTTCCACCAGCCATCACTGCCGTTGAAAACCTTATTTCTAATAAAATCACCATGATAAACTCTACATTATGAAGAAGTTTCTTTACACTATCTTGTTTTTGTGTTTCATATTTAATGGTTATAGCCAGAATGCAGATCAAATTCTGCTAAAAAACTATAATCCTAAGTCTATTTATGTCATCCCGATTACTATCCCCGAAAAGGCAAAATTTCCTATAATAGATATGCATTCGCATGCTTATGCTAATAGTGCTCAGGAAATAGCTGATTGGGTGAAGACTATGGATGAAATGGGAATCACCAAAACTATTATTCTCACAGGAACATCCGGCGCTCAATTTGATTCATTAGTGGATGTGTATGGGAAATATCCCGGACGTTTCGATTTATGGTGTGGATTTGATTACACGGGTTATGACAAACCAGGGTTCGGTCCCTCAGCTGTTAATGAATTAGAGAGGTGCTTTAAAAAAGGTGCTAAAGGTGTAGGTGAACTTGGCGATAAAGGCGAAGGTGAAATCTATTCAAAACCTCAACCGGGTTATGGTTTACATCTTGATGATGCCAGAATGAAACCATTATTGCAGAAATGTGCCGAATTAAAGATGCCAATCAATATTCATGTTGCTGATCCTTACTGGATGTACCTTCCAATTGATAGTACAAATGATGGATTGATGAATGCATCCGACTGGAAAATAACACTTAAACCCGGTATGCTCGATCATGCTCAACTTTTGCAATCACTTGAAAATGCAGTGAGAGATAATCCCAAAACCCTCTTTGTTGCTTGTCACTTTATTAACTGCGAATATGATCTGTCAAAAGCAGGTCGCCTTGTAGATAAATATCCAAATCTCTACCTTGACATTTCGGCCCGCTATGCCGAAACAGCCACTATTCCAAGATACATGGCAAAGTTTTATGAAAAATATCAGGATCGATTACTTTATGGTACTGATATGGGCTTTGATAAACACATGTACCAAATAACATTCAGGGTACTTGAAACTCTTGATGAGCATTTTTATGAAAAAGAATCTTTTGGTTATCACTGGGCAATGAATGGCTTTGGTCTCAGTGATAAGATTCTGCAAAAACTCTATATGTCAAACGCTTTAAAGATTCAACGTTATGAAATTGGTCGCTAGATTTACTGTAATTTATTTTGCAGTAACATCCTTATTCTTACTTTTTTCCTGCTCCTCTTCAAATGGGCCAATCAAAACAGGTGGTCTCTCAATTGAGGTAAATGATCAGATGCAGACACTTGTTACAAGTGACTCAGCAGCAGCCAAACTTGTAAATGGGTTCCAGTCATCAGAGTTTTTGATTACAAACGGTGATACACTGAAGGATTTTAAACTTAAAAACTCATCTTCAAAGAAAATTAATGATTTTGCAGGTGCAGGGAAATCATTCCAATACACAGGAAATTCAACTTCTGAAGAGAACAAGCTTGATAAATTGCTTACCATCAATACGTATGATGGATTTCCCGGTTGGGCATTTTATAAGGTCCAATACATTAATACAGGTAAGAAAGATATACTTGTAAATAAATGGGTGAACCATGCATATAATGTTCAGGGAAACACTGATACTCCCGACTTTTGGTCGTTTCAGGCAAGCTCTACAGAGGCAAGAAAGAGTTGGATATTGCCGGTAAACAAGGGTTTTTATCAGAGAAACTATCTTGGAATGAACGATCCTGATTACGGAGGTGGCATTCCTGTATTGGATATATGGCATAAGACAGGTGGCATTGCAATAGGACATTGCGATTTAAAACCTCAAATGGTAGCCATGCCTTTAAAAGTAGACAGCACAACAAGCAATGCCATAATCGATATTGAATATGAATATGTTGTAGCCGATACAATTCACCCGGGCGATACCTTAAATACTCTTGAAACCTTTGTTACTATTCATAAAAGCGATTGTTTTAAAACATTACAGCAATATGCTGCTTTTATGGCGAAAAAAGGTATAGTGATGCCTGCCTCTGAACCTCTTGCATTTGAACCTATGTGGTGTGCATGGGGATATATGCGCAGATTTACTATTGCTGAAGTAGTAGGCACATTGCCAAAAGTTAAGGAACTTGGATTTACCTGGGTTACATTAGATGATGGTTATCAGCATGCTGAAGGTGACTGGCTTCCAAATCCGGTAACTTTTCCGGGTGGTGAAGCTCAAATGAAAGCGCTTGTCGATACAATCCATGCAATGGGATTTAAGGCGCAAATATGGTGGGCACCACTGGCTGTTGATCCTGGCACAAAGCTATTAGCTGAACATCCTGATATTATCTCAAAGAATGCTGACGGATCTCCACAGATCATTAGCTGGTGGGACAGTTACTATATGTCGCCCGCTTATCAGCCTACTCTTGATCACACAAAACAAATGGTTGAAATGTTCATTGGCAAATGGGGCTTTGACGGACTAAAACTTGATGGCCAGCATCTTAATGCTGCCCCAAAAGATTACAACCCACTCCATAAGCTAAAAAGCCCTGATGATGCTCCTGAAAATGTTCCTAATGTTTTCAAACTAATTTACACAACTGCACATCAACTTAAACCTGATGCCCTTGTGCAACTTTGTCCGTGCGGTGATGCCTTCTCGTTTTATAACATGCCCTATACTAACCAGTTTGTAGCATCTGACCCGGTCGGAAGCACACAGGTTAGATCAAAAGGCTGGACATTCAAAGCTTTCGCACCTAACACAGCCTACTTTGGCGATCATGTGGAATTAAGTGATAACGAGAATGATTTTGCCAGTACCATAGGTATTGGAGGAGTTCCGGGTACCAAATTTACCTGGCCAAAAGACAATCCATATGTAACTGAAGGCCATTTTGTACTATCTCCGGAAAAAGAAAAAGAATGGAAAAAATGGATTCAGATTTATAAGGCTCATATGCTTTCAAAAGGTGAGTACCTCGGTGGCTTGTACGATATCGGTTATGATATCCCCGAAACACATGTTATCCGCAAATCCGACACCCTTTTCTATGCATTTTATGCCAATGACTACAAGGGAGAAATCAACTTAAAAGGACTTTCAAATAAGCCTTATAAGATAGTTGACTATGTTGATAACCGTGACCTTGGCATTACAGAGCCCGGTAAACAAAACCTTCAGGTGGATTTTAAAAAATACCTGCTGGTTATGGCTTATCCTGTTGCAAAACAATAAAGCGAATAATCAAAAAATATAATCAATATAATACACACACACAAATATTTATACTAACAAAACCGAATTTTATGAAAGACGGATTAAGAAAAGCGCGAATGTTTGGTATAATACTGGCACTATTCTGCATGGTATCATCCACTTTCGCTCAAACTGTTATTAGAGGTAAGGTAACGGATAAAACATCCGGCCAAACTCTACCAGGTGTCACTATCCAGATAAAAGGCACAAATCAGGGAACTATTACAGATCCGAATGGTAATTATTCTATTCCTGTAAAATCAGCTAATGACGTACTTGTTTTTTCATTCATAGGTTATACTACTCAGGAGACAGTAGTTGGCACGAAAAAAAGTATTGATGTAGAATTAGCTGTTAATGTTGTTTCATTAGAGGAACTGGTTGTTATGGGTTACAGCACAAAGAAAAGAACCGAAATAACCAGTGCTGTTACTACGCTTACTTCTGATAAACTGATGGATGTTACAACCAACGACATCGGTTCAATGCTTCAGGGGAAAGTCTCCGGTATTCAGGTTATCAATAGTTCCGGTGCACCGGGTTCAAGTTCACAGGTGCGGGTCAGGGGAATCTCTTCTATGAGTGCACCTCAGGGACCACTTTTCGTTGTTGATGGGATCATAGGTGGAACTTTTGATCCTAACGATGTTGAAACACTTACCGTTTTAAAAGATGCAGGTGCTACCGGAATGTACGGATCACAGGCTAATGGAGGTGTTGTAATCGTTACAACTAAAAAGGCAAAGTCAAATCAGCCTCAGTTCGAATTTAAAGCAGTTACCGGTTTCCGTACTGCCGACCATGGGAACGTAAAGATGATGGACTCCAGAACATTATATAACTATCATAGAGAATTTTATCGCGATCCTAATCTTTATGTGGTTGATGACCGGAAATTTAATGCAGCAAGGCCCGACTCACTCCTCAAAACAAACACCAATTGGTTAGCTGAAACATTCAAACCGGCACTTGTGCAGAATTATTATTTATCCTCGGCCGGCAGAAGTGATAAACTTTCCTATTATATAGGCGGTAGTTATTATAATGAAGAGGGAACATTTATAAATTCAAACTACCAGCGTGCAAATCTCAGAGCCAATACTACTTATAAATTCTCAGAGAGAGTATCCTTAACAAATAACATTAATCTCAGTGGATCAAAAAACCGTGGCACCGACGACATGAATATTTATTATGCATACACTTCCATGCCATGGGATAACCCATATGATGTAAATGGCTATGCCCGAAGCTTTAAAAATGCAAAGGGTATTTGGTCAAAGGATAAGATAAACCCTATACAGGCTGCCAAGAATTCTGACCTTAGCAATAAATCATTTAGTATTGACTATGATGTTGACCTGAGCATTAAAATAACTGACTGGTTAACCTTTTCAACTACAAACAGGTTAAGTGCACTTTCATTAATGTCCAGGACTTTTTATGCAGCTGCTGCTGATAATCTTTCTTATACCGGGACAGGGTTTGTAAGCTCAGAAAATAATTTCGATTATAGTGGTATCACTACCGACTTATTGAAATTCAATTTTGATGGGAAAAATCACTCATTTAGCGGATTGGTTGGCGTTGAAGCACAGGGTGGAAATACCGATTTCATTCTGGGATCAGGTATGGGCATCCCCGAAGGGCTTAGTGTTCCTTCTGTCGCTTCCGGTCAGTACCTTATTAGTGGAACTCCTGTAAGCACTGTAATGCAGTCATTAATATCACAATTCAACTATAATTATGTAGGTAAGTACTTCTTAACTGCATCCTATAGAATAGACCAGTCTTCACAATTCGCTCCAAATAAAAGAACTGCAAAGTTCCCGAGTATTTCAGGGGCATGGTTGGTTAGTAGTGAAGAATTTATGAAGGGTACTCCTGCCATCTCAAACCTTAAACTTAAACTAAGTTGGGGTAAAACAGGTATGAAGGACATTGGTCCATACAGGTATATGGAAATGTTCAGTTTCTCATCCCAATATAACGGACTACCGGCAGCCGTACCTACTCAAATGGCCAATCCTGATCTTACATGGGAGCAAACAGATCAATTAAATGCTGGTCTGGAGTTTGGTTTGTTTAACAGAATTGATTTTGAAGTTGACGTTTATAAGAATACCACCAAAGATTTGCTGGTCGAAAGAGCATTACCTCCTTCGGGTGGTTTCAGGACTCAATGGCAAAACATTGGTAGTGATATCAACAGTGGAGTTGAACTTAGCATGACTGCTGCAATTGTTAAAACAAAAGATTTTAACTGGTCCGTTGACTTCTCAGTAGGTTATAATAAAAATAAACTTACCGGATTTGGAAGCGACACAATCATTACATCAAACTCTTATGGTGTTACCCAGATATATCATGACGGGTCTTCACTATATACATGGTATGCTAAGGAATTTTATGGTATTGACCCACTTGACGGATCAGTGCTTTGGGTTGATAAAAATGGCCAAACAACTCACCAATATCAGGATGCAAGATATATTGAGTTTGGAAGTCCAATGCCTAAATACCAGGGTGGTTTTGCTACTAACATTAGCTATAAAGCTTTCTCAATCAGAGGAAACTTCTCCTTTGTCTCAGGTAACAAAATCTTTAACTATTTCAGAAGATATGTCGATAGCGACCTGCAGGAAACTCAATTTAACGTCATGATGCCTCGTGATGATTATAGATTGTGGCAGAAACCAGGTGATATAGCTACAAAACCACTTCCACAAAACGCCAGAAATTCATTTGATCCTTCAACGCGCTACATTGATGATGGAAGCTTCCTGAAAATTAGAAATGTAACTCTGGCTTACGAACTACCACGCGCAGTTACGTCAAAAATGAAATTAACCGGCATCACGATTGCTCTTACGATGGATAACATCTATACTTTCACTAAATTCTGGGGACAGGATCCTGAAGTTTCAATCGACCCGGGTAGTGGAAACCTGCCTGGATATGCTGAGTTTAAATACCCAAATAATAAACAGTACTTATTAAGTCTGAACGTTCGTTTCTAACATGCCAAAAAAATGTATAAAATGAAGATATCCAAAATATTAAACTCTATAGGACTGCTGTTAATAGGTACATTATTTACGCAGTGCGAGCTTGATGAGATCCCAAAGGATGCTCTTACAAGTGAACAGATTACTACCACTTCCGATGGATTGCCCAGTCTTGTAAATGGCTTATATGCTATATTTATGCAAACTGATAACAACAACGGTTATATCAGGCAATACTACCA
>JBLMZZ010000235.1:0-10619 GCA_050259095.1 Omnitrophica WOR_2 bacterium
TACAATTAAGCATTTTAATGAAAAAAAGCACCATTGCGTTAATCATCTCATTTGCTGCACTGGCACTGATTGGTATACTGATCATTCAGCTTTACTGGATGAAGAATGCGCTGAGACTTCAGGAAGAGTTGTTTAATAATCAAATAACTGTAACGCTCAAGACTGTCGTTAACCGTATGTTTGATGAACGGACTGCAGAGGTGAATGAACCTTTTGTCTGCAATCCCGGATGTGATCATCTTACTAAAGCTGTACTCTCAGCAATTAACACTGTAAGGCTTGATTCACTGCTACATGAGGAATTCAGCAATTCTGAAATTACTAAAGATCATGTGTGGGGAATCTTTGATCCGGCAACAGGCACTTTTTATGCCGGTGAAAATATGCACCAGCGGAGTAATATCCTCCACTCAAAACACCAAATCTCCTTATCGTGTCTCTATCGGCATGAACAGATTATGCTTGGCGTTTATTTCCCTAATGAAAATGAGCTGTTGCGGGGCAAATTATTACCATGGATGATCCTCTCTCTTATCTTCGTTCTCGTGGTGGTGTTTGCATTTTCATACACGATCTTTTCTTTCATGAAGCAAAAGAAACTCTCTGAAATAAAAGCCGACTTTGTAAATAATATGACGCATGAGCTTAAAACACCCATATCAACCATATCATTGGCAAGCGAAATGTTGCTTAGTCAGCAAAGTACCGATGCCGATGATAAGACTCGAAAGTATGCACGCATGATCTTCGACGAAAATCAGCGTATGCAGCAACAGGTTGAGCATGTGCTTCAAATGGCTGTGCTTGAGAAAGGGACTTTTAAACTTGAAATATCTTCTTTCGATGCACATAAATTGATTGGCCAATGTATTTATAACTTTGAACTAGCTATAAAAAATGCGCATGGCTCCATTGAATTTTATCCCAGAGCTTCTGATTATAATATTAATGCCGATCAGGCACACTTCCTGAATATTATATGTAACCTGATAGATAATGCCGTTAAGTATTCTTCGGAAAGTCCTGAAATAAAGATTACAACCCGCAACGAGAATGGTATGTTTGTAGTTGCGTTTTCTGATAAAGGTATTGGCATTAGTGCTGATAATCAGAAGATGATCTTTGATAAACTATATAGAGTGCCTACAGGCGATCTTCATGATGTGAAGGGATTCGGACTGGGATTATATTATGTGAAGACGATTACTGAAGCCCTAAAAGGAAGAGTAAAAGTAAAGAGTGAACCGGGTAAAGGAAGTACTTTTGAAGTATGGTTGCCCGTAAATGTTATGGCTGAAGCTTATGAACGATAGTTTACACATATTGCTTGTTGAAGATGATGAGAACTTGGGGGCTCTGCTCGAAGAGTACCTTGATATGCTTGGGTATTCAACAACACTTGTAGCTAATGGTGAGCTGGGACTGCAACAGTTTATATCGTCGAGGTTCGACCTTTGCATTCTTGATGTGATGATGCCTAAGAAAGATGGTTTTACACTGGCATCGGAGATCAGACAACTAAATGAAAGTGTTCCAATAATCTTCCTAACTGCCCGTGGTAATAGCGATGATCGCATTAAAGGATTTAAAGCAGGTTGCGATGATTATATTACCAAACCTTTCAGCAGTGAAGAGTTGGCGCTAAGGATAGAAGTCATTCTCAAGAGGTGCAGGTTATCTTCATCAAAACTGAGTTGGGAGAAACTACAGATAGGAAAGTATATTTTTGATCCTCTTAATCAGTTGCTGATTTTTGGAGATATAGTTGTAAAGCTTACTGTTAAGGAAGCCGGCCTGCTAAGAATGCTTTGTTTAAACATGAATAATCTACTACCCCGCGAACTTGCACAGAAAGAGATATGGGGGACAAGCGACTATTTTATTGGGCGAAGTATGGATGTGTTTATCACAAAACTCAGGAAGTACCTTAGTCATGACCCTGATGTAACTATACAAAATGTGCATGGCGCAGGGTTTAAACTTGAGGTTAGAAATGAAGTTATACAAGAGTCAAAGATTGATATGAGTGCAGAAATTCAATAATTTACTACCCGGCTGCGCAGTTTTCACTAAAGTAGATTAACCCTGTTCAACATGACAATTGAGGAAGCACAAAAGGTTGTTGATACCTGGATAAAAGAAAAGGGCGTTCGTTATTTCAATGAGTTGACCAATACGGCTCTGCTGATGGAAGAAGTAGGGGAGGTGGCCCGCATTATGGCACGCCGATACGGAGAACAATCTGAAAAGGCGGGAGAAGAGGGAATGAACCTGGAGGAAGAGATTGCTGATGTTCTATTTGTGCTTATCTGCATAGCAAATCAAACGGGCATAAACCTTACAGAAGCATTAAAAAAGAATCTACAGAAAAAGGATGCAAGAGACAACCAACGGCATCTCAACAATCCGAAATTAGGTAAGTAGAGGTTTAGTATTTCGTTTTGGTATCGAGCCCGATTAAACGGTCATGATGTCTTTTTCCTTAGCCTCAAACATCTTATCAACTTTACCGATAAAGCTGTCGGTCCGATTTTGAATCTCTTTTTCGAGCTGTTTAATCTCGTCTTCAGGAATACCATCTTTCTCCAGTTTCTTGCCTGAATCTATGGCACTTCTGCGAATGTTACGAATGGTTACTTTTGCGTTTTCAACTTCTACCTTAGCTTTCTTAACGAGATCTCGGCGGCGCTCCTCAGTCAGTGGGGGCACATTTATACGCAGTACTTCGCCATTATTCTGTGGATTAAAGCCCAGATTTGCAGCCATAATCGCTTTTTCAATAGGGCTGAGCATAGCCTTTTCCCATGGCTGTACTATGATCTGCCGAGGATCAGGAGTATTAATGTTCGACACTTGCTCAATAGGAGTCATTGCTCCATAATAATCAACCCTCACACCTTCAAGCATTGCCGGACTGGCCTTACCGGCCCTGATCTTCTGGAACTCTTTATCAAGGTGGGCGATAGCATTTGTCATTCCCTCCTCAGCTTCATCTATTACAAAAGTGACTTCTTCGTTCATGGGGGTTATATGTTAATGTTGTCTGAAAAAACGGGCAAATATACAAAACTCTTAATTTAACTTACAAGCGTACCTGTCTTATCGCCTTCCAATAAACGCAACAAGTTACCCTTAATGTTCATGTTGAACACCATAATTGGCAGGTTATTTTCGCGGCACATGGTTATTGCAGTCATGTCCATTATATTAAGATTCTGCTCATAGACTTCTGTAAAACTAATCTTATCAAACTTTGTGGCACTTGCATCTTTTTCGGGATCAGCAGTGTAAACACCATCAACGCGGGTACCTTTTAATACCAGATCAGCCTTTATTTCAACGGCTCGTAATACTGCTGCAGTGTCGGTTGTAAAAAATGGATTACCGGTACCTCCCGCAATAATTATTACCTTTCCTTCTTCAAGGTATTCAATAGCTTTTGACCTGCTCATTGATTCAGCTACCGGATCAATGGGTATTCCCGATAATAATTTAACCTTAATACTCAATTTCTCAAGTTCACCTTGCAGAGCCATGCTGTTAATTACAGTGGCCAACATGCCCATATAGTCTCCTTGTACTCGATCCATACCTTTAGCGGCTCCCTGAAGTCCTCTGTAGATGTTTCCACCTCCTATTACTATAGCTATTTGAACGCCTTTGTTAACCGCTCTTTTTATCTCTTCAGCATATTCATTCAAACGAATGGGATCTATACCATGCTGTTGGCTCCCCATAAGGGCTTCACCGCTAAGTTTTAAAAGTATTCTTTTGTATTTCATTGGTTAATTTTTTAACTGTCTGTTGAATGTTAAGCATACAGATTCTTCAATCGGTTAGTACCTGTGTCATGAATAACTCATATACAGCAGGTGCCACTAATGCGATTGAGTCAATAAACGGGCTCTATAAATCAATATTATTCGTTTTGTCCGTGACAGTTTTTATACTTCTTACCACTTCCGCAGGGACATGGGTCATTACGTCCCACTTTCTTCTCAACTCTCACAGGGGCAGTTACCTCTGGTTCTGATGTTCTGTTTGCCTGCGACAATAAGTCGGTTCTCTCTTCTTTGTACTTATTATGGTCTGTTCTTCTTGGCCGTTGAGCCTCCTTTACTTGCGATGGTTCCTGAATAGGCAGGTTTGCCTTTACAATAAAGGATGATATATCATTGTTTGTCTTCTGAATCAGCTGTTTAAACAGTTCAAACGATTCAAATTTATAGATAAGCAAAGGATCTTTCTGCTCATAAGTGGCATTTTGTACCGAATTACGCAGTTCATCCATTTCACGAAGATGATCTTTCCACGAATCATCAATAACGGCTAGGGTAACACCTTTCTCAATAGCAAGGTTGATTTCACGTCCCTTATCAGTATATGCTTTCTTCAAATTTGCTACAACCTGCATTGAACGGATGCCATCGGTGATAGGAATAGCGATATTTTCAAACTGAGGTTGATTTTCATAAACATCCTTTATAACAGGATATGCTTTTTCGGCAAGTCTTTTTGATTTCTGCTGATAGTTCTTATAAACCTGATCAAAGAGAGTTTCAACAATTACATCTTTATTCTTTCCTGAGAAATCTTCAGAAGTGATGTCTGGTTCAAGTGCCAGTGTTTTGAGTGTAGATATTCTGAAACCTTCATAATCACGATCTTCCTGATGTGTGGTAACAATTGTGTCGCAAACATCATAGATCATGTTTGAAATATCCACTGCCAGTCGTTCACCATAAAGAGCATGACGCCTTTTCTTGTAAATAACTTCACGCTGTGAGTTCATCACATCGTCGTACTCCAACAGTCTCTTACGAATACCGAAGTTGTTTTCTTCAACTTTCTTCTGAGCTCTTTCAATTGATTTGGTGATCATTGAATGTTGAATCACCTCACCTTCTTTTAGTCCCAGTCTGTCCATAATGCTTGCAATACGCTCAGAGCCAAACATACGCATCAGGTCATCTTCAAGGGCAACGAAGAACTGCGAACTACCGGGATCTCCCTGACGTCCTGCACGTCCTCTTAACTGTCGGTCAACACGACGAGATTCATGTCGCTCAGTACCAATGATTGCAAGTCCGCCTGCTTCTTTAACACCCGGACCCAGCTTGATGTCAGTACCACGACCTGCCATGTTGGTGGCAATGGTTACAGTTCCTGATCTTCCTGCTTCAGCAACGATTTCAGCTTCTTTTTGATGCAGCTTGGCATTAAGTACATTGTGTTTAATGTTCCGTAGCTTAAGCATTCTGCTTAACAATTCAGAAGTTTCAACTGAGGTAGTTCCCACCAGCACCGGACGGCCCTGTTTAATAAGGCTGGTTATTTCATCGGCAACAGCATTAAATTTCTCACGCTTGGTTTTATATACAAGGTCTTCCCTGTCTTGTCTGATAACAGTTCTGTTTGTTGGAATAACAACAACATCAAGTTTATAGATATCCCACAACTCACCTGCTTCAGTTTCAGCAGTACCGGTCATACCTGCCAGTTTACGATACATCCTGAAGTAGTTCTGCAGAGTGATGGTTGCATATGTTTGAGTGGCAGCTTCTATTTTAACGTTTTCTTTTGCCTCAATCGCCTGATGCAGACCATCACTGTAACGTCTTCCTTCAAGAATACGACCTGTTTGTTCATCAACGATCTTAATCTTATTGTCCATTACAACATACTCTACGTCAATTTCAAACAGCGTGTATGCTTTAAGCAATTGGTTAACGGTATGTACCCTTTCTGATTTCACTGCATAATCGCGCATCAGCTCATTCTTGCGTTCAGCTTTCTCAGCATCAGGCAACTTCAGTCGTTCAAGCTCAGCAATCTCAGCTCCAATATCGGGAAGTAAGTAAAACTTAGAATCTTCGTATGAAGCGGTGATCAGGTCAATGCCCTTATCGGTAAGTTGAACACTATTCTGTTTTTCTTCAATAACAAAGTAAAGCTCATCATCAATGATGTGCATATTCTTTTGCTGTTCTGCAATATAAAAGTTCTCTGTCTTCTGCATGAGGGCTTTCATACCAGGCTCACTTAGGAACTTGATAAGTGCCTTGTTTTTTGGCAAACCTCTGTAAGCTCTAAATAATAGTTCGCCACCTTTCTTTTCATTCTCATTATTACTTGTATCGGATAGAAGGTTCTTTGCTTCGGCAAGTAATTTAGTTACCAGACTTCTTTGAGCTTCGTAGAGCTTTTTAATTTCAGGCTTTAGTGCTTCAAACTCTTGGTTATCACCTCTGGGGGTAGGACCTGAAATAATAAGAGGGGTACGGGCATCATCAATAAGTACCGAGTCAACCTCATCCACAATTGCATAGTTATGTGGCCTTTGAACCAACTCCTCCGGATTACCTGTCATATTATCACGCAGGTAATCAAAACCGAACTCGTTATTAGTACCAAAAGTTACATCAGCAAGGTACGCTTTACGACGTGCATCAGAGTTTGGCTGATGTTTATCGATTGTATCAACCTTTAATCCGTGAAATTCATACAAAACGCCCATCCATTCAGAGTCACGGCGTGCCAGGTAATCATTAACGGTAACCATATGCACTCCTTTACCAGGCAAAGCATTCAAATAAACCGGCAAAGTAGCAACGAGTGTTTTACCTTCACCGGTTGCCATTTCGGCAATTTTACCTTGATGTAGTACTATACCACCAATGAGCTGCACATCGTAATGTACCATGTCCCATGTAATTGTATTTCCTCCGGCAACCCACTTATTATGGTAATAGGCTTTATCACCTACTATCTGAATGCTTTCGCGGACAGCCGCCATATCACGGTCCATCTGTGTGGCAGTCACCTCAATAGTTTCATTCTCTTTGAAGCGGCGAGCAGTCTCTTTCATTACAGCAAAAGCTTCAGGTAGAATTTCATCGAGCACTTTCTGTGTGGTTTCATAATTCTCTTTGTCGAGAGCATCAATCTTCTCATAGATATGTTCTTTTTCATCCATATCTATATCAGGATCATTCTCAATATTCTCTCGCATTTCCTGCATCAACTGTTCCTTTTCGGCGACAGCCACGCGTATTTTCTCTTTGAATTCGAGAGTCTTACCTCTTAACTCATCATTTGTAAGCTTTTCAATTGAAGGGTATATATTTTTTATCTTATCAAGTACAGGAACTATCTCACGAATATCTTTATCCGACTTGGTACCGATGAATTTTTTAAGAAATGACAACATGTTATAATATTTAAGTATAAATCACCGGTTCTTTTAAAGAAGCCGGCATCTGATTAAATTTAAGTTGCAAAGTTAACTTAAATAATAATAAATAAACAGGAATGTGATTCCATTGGAAGTGTATTGTACGATTAAAAAAGCCGCAGGAAGCGGCTTTTTTATTTAATATTCATCCTCGTGAAAAAAGAAGTCTTCTTTTGAAGGATAATCAGGCCACAAATCTTCGATGCTTTCATAAACCTCCCCTTCATCTTCTATCTCCTGAAGGTTCTCAATTACTTCCATAGGAGCACCTGATCTGATACTGAAATCAATCAGTTCATCCTTAGTTGCAGGCCAGGGTGCGTCTTCAAGTTTTGAAGCAAGTTCTAGTGTCCAATACATGTTTCAGAAGAATTTACATAATTTTTTGCAAAAGTAACTTAATTTACATCAAATGCAAGCATAAAAATATCTTTTAATTCCTGTTCTCTATACAAATCAAAAAGTGTGCCTAATATCTTGCATGCCAGGGAGTTTCACTTACCCCTAAATCATAACTGAATTTTCTTGCCAAAACAAAAAGATAGTCAGATAATCTATTTAAGTATTTAACGATAATATCACCCTGAAAGGTTTCAGGATTCATTTCTATTAATTTTATGGTAAGGCGCTCGGCCCTTCGACAAACAGTGCGGGCAACATGACAAAATGAAACGGTGGTGTGACCGCCCGGCAGAATAAATGAAGTTAGCTCTGGCAATTTTTCATTCATCTTATCAATTTGTTTTTCCAAAAAGGTTATGTCTTCTTCAAACAGTTTAGGTAGTTTATTTATATCGGCATCAGGACCAGCAGCTAGCAGCGATTCGGCAGTAAATACCCTGTCCTGTACCTCTTTTAGTATCAATGATTGTTCTGCATCCATTGGTTGATCACGTATCAGTCCAATAAATGAATTCAACTCATCCAGTGTACCATAGGCCTCTATGCGTTCATGATATTTAGGTACCCGGGTGCCTCCTATAAGAGATGTTTGCCCCTTATCGCCTGTTTTAGTATATATTTTGAGGTCGGTTTTCATTCTTATACGTATTAAATCTCCTATAACAACAGAGACCGGGCAAATGTTAAATTTTCGTCTCCCTGTGATAGTATTCTATGGTACGTATCTGCGAGTTAGGCTCGTCAGAAGCTATCATTCCGTCGCTCAAACGAATAATTCTATGCGCATGTCGTGCAATATCTTCCTCATGCGTAACCAGTATAATGGTGTTTCCTGCTTTGTGGATCTCTTCAATCAATCCCATGATATCGATGGAAGTCACAGAGTCAAGGTTTCCTGTTGGCTCATCGGCCAGAATGATAGAGGGTTTATTTACCATAGCCCGTGCTATAGCAACTCTCTGCCGCTGTCCTCCTGATAGTTCATTGGGTTTGTGTTTTATCCTGTCGGTGAGATTAACCTGTTCAAGAACATCAAGTGCACGTTGGGTTCGGTCATTTTTGCCAAAACCAGCATATATCATCGGCAGTGCAACATTATCCAGAGCGGTAAGCCTGGGTAATAGATTAAAGGTTTGAAAAACAAAACCAATTTCTTTATTTCTTATTTCTGCCAGATCATCATCCTGCAGTTTGCTCACATCTTTTCCATTGAGCCAGTAGCTTCCGCTTGTGGGAGTGTCAAGACAACCCAATAGATTCATGAGGGTTGATTTGCCTGATCCTGATGGTCCCATCAGGGCAACAAATTCATTTTTCTTAATTGTCAATGAGATCCCTCTGAGCGCTCTAACGATCTCAGCACCTACTTTAAAGAATCGGGTGATTGATTCCAGACGTATGACTTCCTGGTTCATGGCAAATTTTTAGAACACAACGAACAAATTTAGTAATAATTGTCAGAACCGGATAATAAAATCCTGCTTTGGCATTCCTTTTCTGAAAAACACCAGACCCATATGGAATAAATCAATGGTTATTGTAACCTGTGGGTTTTGCTTTATATCATTCCAGGCTCTTTCCATACCCTGCGACCAGTATATATCATGGAAAATCAGCAATGTATTTTCCTGTGTTAACGGAAGCAGCATGTTAAAGTACTCCATAGTAGGTTTATAGGCATGGTTTCCGTCAATAAAGGCATAATCAAGTTTAGTAAGTTTTTGAAGTACTTCGGGCAGTACTACGTTAAAATTACCGATCACCAGAGAATAATTGGAATTATGACTAAACCTGGCGAGATTTTCCTCAGCTATGGCAGCGGTACTGGCACAACCCTCAATACCTATAAAAAACGGATGTTGCAATGGCGCTACCTGATATATGCTGCTTATTCCCAGCGAAGTGCCCAATTCAAGCATGTAATCGGGTTGAAGATATTTTACAATTCGATAGAGTAGTTGTCCTTGTTTTGATGAAATAGCACTTTTTTTTGCAATTGCCTGTATCCTCTGCAACGAAGTATGATATCCACCCTTACCGGCATATGCCCCAAAATCAACAGTCTCAATTATATTCTTATTCCTCAGTAGCTTGGCCCGCCTGTCTTCAATGTCATTATAATCCTGGTAAATGGTTTTATCTTCAATAACATTAGTGATAAAGTCAAAGACAAACGGTGAGTGTACGCCGAATTTGGTTTTCGCCTTTTTAAGGTATTTAAGGTACCTTAAAAGATGTTTCAGTTTATTCATCATTAAGTCGGGTTATTAAATCAGCCACCCCAGGTTTCCCGGTCAAGGCTTCTATAGTTTATTGCTTCTGCAAGATGCTCTGTTTTTATATGGTCGCTTCCATCAAGATCTGCTATGGTTCTCGATACTTTTAAGATTCTGTCGTATGCACGTGCCGACAGGCTCAATTTTTCCATTGCATTTCTGATTAAAACCATTCCCTGGTCATTAAGTTTACAATATTTATTCAACATGTTTGTATTTATCTGTGCATTTGAATGAATACCTTTAATGTCCTTATAACGCTCTTCCTGTATTTTTCGTGCACTTACTACTCTTTCTCTGATTGCCTGACTGTTTTCTGACGGTTTTATTGCCGAAAGTTCCCTGAAAGGAACGGGGGTTACCTCTACATGAATATCTATCCTATCGAGCAGCGGTCCCGAAATCTTATTCAGGTATTTCTGCACATCGCCTGGTTTGCAGACACACCGTCGTTCGGGGTGATTGTAAAAGCCACAGGGACATGGGTTCATAGCAGCAATCAACATAAAGTTTGATGGATACTCTACCGTTTGTTTTGCCCGTGAAATAGTTACTACCCTGTCTTCCATGGGTTGTCGCAAAACTTCAATCACATTGCGTTGAAACTCCGGTAATTCATCAAGAAAGAGAACACCATTGTGGGCCAGAGATATTTCGCCGGGTTGTGGATTTGAGCCTCCACCAACCAAAGCAACAGGCGACACTGT
>JBLMZZ010000236.1:0-2661 GCA_050259095.1 Omnitrophica WOR_2 bacterium
GAAGTAGAAGAAGCACCAATGTTCCCAGGAGGTGATGAAGCTCGCATGAAGTACATGAATGAAAATATTAAATACC
This sequence comes from Omnitrophica WOR_2 bacterium, assembly GCA_050259095.1. Taxonomy (GTDB): domain Bacteria; phylum Bacteroidota; class Bacteroidia; order Bacteroidales; family Lentimicrobiaceae; genus Lentimicrobium. Next base: position 77 of record JBLMZZ010000236.1, read on the forward strand.
CGGCAGAAGCAGTAAAGAAAGGGTTGCAAGGAACAGTATTTGTAAGCTTTGTAATAGAGCCTGATGGATCAATCACTAATGCAAAAGTTATTCGGGGAATTGGAGGCGGCTTGGATGAAATAGCTTTAAATGCTGTTAAAAACATGCCTGATTGGATTCCAGGTAAGGTCAAAGGCAAAAGTGTCCCTGTACAATTTAATATGCCTGTTAAATTTAAACTAACAAAAGACGAAGAGAAATCTAAATAAAAAAAGCCTGTTATCACTAACAGGCCTCTTTACGTTTTTAGAATACTCAACACATACTATTTAACCGCATCCACAATAGCTTTAAATGTAGTAGGATGATTCATTGCAAGGTCGGCAAGAACCTTACGGTCGAGAATAATATTCTTTTCTTTAAGCTTACCCATAAATACAGAATATGACATATTATATTCACGTGTACCTGCATTAATACGAGTAATCCATAAACTACGGAAATTACGTTTTTTCTGGCGTCTGTCACGGTATGCATACACCATGCCTTTTTCGTATGCATTTTTAGCAACCGTCCAAACATTTTTTCTTCTTCCAAATTGACCTTTAACGGCTTTTAGAAGTTTTTTTCTGCGTGCTCTTGAAGCAACTGCGTTTACTGATCTTGGCATTTTTAATTGTTTTTCACTTTAGCGGTTTAAACTTACTTAAACTCTTAGGTGCTGAAAGCAAGGGTTAATAATAAAATGATTAACACGAATTTACTGGAGCATATCTCTTACAGCCTTAGCATCTGCCTTATCAACTATTGTAGAGTAAGTTAAATTACGTTTACGTTTAGTTGATTTTTTTGTCAGAATGTGACTTTTGTAAGCATGCTTCCTTTTCAGTTTACCGGTGCCGGTTATATCAAACCTTTTTTTGGCAGCGGATTTAGACTTCATTTTTGGCATTACTGGATTTGTTAATTAATGGTTTATATTGAGATTTAAAAACTTACTATTTTTTAGGAGCAATGATCATAATCATCCGTTTTCCTTCGAGCAGAGGGAGCTTTTCTACTTTACCATAATCTTCTAAAAGCGAAGCAAATTGAAGTAATTTGATTTCACCCTGATCTTTGTAAACTATACTTCTGCCTCTAAAAAGTACTTCAACCTTAACTTTTGCACCTTCTTCAAGAAACTTCATTGCATGTTTAAGTTTGAAGTTGAAGTCATGCTCATCGGTATTTGGTCCAAGCCTGATTTCTTTTACAACAATCTTAGCCGATTTTGCCTTTATTTCTTTCTGCTTTTTCTTCAATTCATAAAGAAACTTTTTATAATCAGTAACTTTACAAACAGGTGGATTGGCAGTTGGAGATATTTCGACAAGATCAAGTTCAAGTTTTTGAGCAATGGCGATGGCGTCTTTGAGATTATAAATTCCCTGTTCGACGTTATCACCTACAACCCTTACTACAGGGGCTTTGATCCTTTCATTGATCAAGTGTGGGTCCTCTTGTTTTCTTTGTAATGGCCTGGGACCTCTTGGATTTCTAAACGGCGTTGCTATATCTGTTCCTCCTTGGTTAATTGATATTTGATGCCTGCTTTATTGCATGGCTTCGTTAACTTCTTTATTTATAAGATTGACAAAATCTTCTATAGTAAATGATCCAAGATCACCAACTCCATGACGACGTACTGATACGGTACCTTCTGCTTCCTCTTTTTCGCCAACAATCAACATAAAGGGGATTTTTTTAATCTCAGCATCTCGTATCTTTCGCCCTGTCTTTTCGCTTCTCTCGTCAATTTGGCTGCGAATTTCGGAATTATTTAGGATATCTGAAAGCTTTTTCGAATAATCCATGTATTTTTCACTGATTGGCAGTATTATAACCTGTTCCGGATTGAGCCATAATGGAAAATTGCCGGCTGTATGTTCAATTAAAACAGCTACAAATCTTTCCATGGAACCAAATGGTGCCCGATGGATCATTACAGGTCTGTGTTTTAGATTATCACTTCCAATATACTCTAATTCAAAACGCTCCGGTAAATTATAATCAACTTGTATTGTTCCAAGCTGCCACTTTCTACCTAAAGCATCCTTGACCATAAAATCTAATTTGGGGCCATAAAATGCTGCTTCTCCATATTCTACAACAGCATTCAATCCTGCATCAGCCACAGCTTCAATAATTCCATTTTCAGCTTTCTCCCAGTTTTCATCACTTCCAATATATTTCTCTTTGTTGTTTGGATCGCGTAATGAAATTTGTGCGGTATAATCGTTGAATTTTAGTGTTTTAAAAATATGAAGCACTATATTTATTACCGAAATAAATTCAGTCTTTATTTGTTCAGGCATACAGAACAAATGCGCATCATCTTGTGTAAATCCACGCACCCTTGTTAAACCATGCAATTCACCACTTTGCTCATATCTGTATACAGTACCAAATTCTGCAAATCTTAGTGGGAGATCTTTATAGGAGCGTGGTTTTGATGCAAATATTTCACAGTGATGAGGACAGTTCATAGGTTTCAACATGAATTGCTCACCTTCCATTGGAGTATTCATTGGTTGAAAACTATCTTTTCCATATTTCTGGAAATG
>JBLMZZ010000237.1:0-8215 GCA_050259095.1 Omnitrophica WOR_2 bacterium
AGAATATTTTCAAATTCTTGCTAAACAAGGACTTCTGGATTGAAGGGATCAATCTCATTCTGCGTTCAGACTTTCATTAATGATCCCTTTAGGATCCATTGTGTTCAGGTTTACTTCAGCACTTCTGCACCTTTACTTTGCCTTTATTCCAGCTTTATCAATTTAAGTATACCTATAATAAGGTTGTAGTATACCTGAAGTAGAGTTGACCTTAATGGATCCTTATGCAATCCTTAATCAATCCTATATAAATCTTTAACGAAATAGCGTTTATCTCTTGTTTTTGCTTTCTTCAATAAAGAACAATAAACAAGGAGCTAAGTATAGTTTCATTGAAGAACCCTTTTGGATCCATTGTGACCGCCTTTGACTCAACTCCGTTGCAGCTGTATTTGGTCTTCGTTGCAGCATTGATCAGCTTACTTAGAAGATGATTATAGCTGCATCGCAGCTGAGTGAAACCTGACCTCAATGGATCTATAATCGTTCCTTAACAGTTTGGTGTTTGGTGTTTGGAGTTTAGAGTTTGGAGTTTAGTGCTTGGAGTTTGGGGTTTGGTGTTTGTTCCAGAGTTCCAGTGTTCCCGTGTTTCATTTCAATCAAGTGTCCCAAGTGTCCCAAGTGTCCCTTATGTCCCTTTATCGCTGGCATTTGGGAAAGTGAGGGCGCCTGTCAAATAGATTTAGTATTGTCACTAACTTTTCTGGCGCCCTCACTTTTCCCCCTAATCCAATGACAGAACCGTCATCTCGTAGCGAAGCAAAGAGATCTTTTTGAAGTGGTTTACTGACTTAAATCCTAAAACCCTTACCACTCTGACGAAGATGGCTCCCTCGCCTTTAGGTTATATCAATAATTATTGGTAAACTAAAGGGACATTAGTGACACTTGGGACATTTGGGACCCTAGTTTGGCATTGGAACCGTCCTAAAGTTTGTTACAGTTTTTTGTTCTTTCAGACGCGATAAATCGAGTCTCTACAACCCCATACACCTCATCAAACCTTCTAAACGCATAACAATCAACGCCTAACAGCGCTGAAGGCGCGCAATATGTCAGCACAGGGCAAAGCCCTGTGTAGAGGATCAACACACAGCCCTGCGCCGTTAGGTAATTAATTACATAAAATATCATGATGCTAACGGCGCTGGTGTTTGTAATTCATGACAATTTTCCTACAAAACTTACACCCACTCCATGGGTTTTGTAAAATATCCTTTACGATGGGCTTCGAACACAATGAAGATTAGATTAAGAACCCTTTTGGATCCATTGTGACTGCCTTTGACTCAACTCCGTTGCAGCTGTATTTGGTATTCGTTGCAGCATTGATCAGCTTACTCAGAAGATGATTATAGCTGCATCGCAGCTGAGTGAAACCTGACCTCAATGGATCTATAATCGTTCCTTAACAGTTCTTTGTTCCTTGTTCTTGGTTCTTGGTTCTGAGTTCTTTGTTCCGAACTCTAAGTTCCGAGAAGGATTCAGTGTTCCTGTGTTTCATTTCAAGCAAGTGTCCCAAGTGTCCCTTATGTCCCTTGAGTTTGATTTGTTATCTCGTCGATTATAATAAAATTCTTATCTTTACCCTCTCTTTTGTAAAAATTAAAATATTTTTGCACTTTAACAGTTATTAGGTAGAACTAGAAAATCACCAGTAATCATTGACAACTAATTACCGATTCGTCCGTACATTTTTTCTGCTGGTAGTGCTATCAGCAGTTATATCTGCATGTTCTACCAAAAAAAATACATTTTCACGCAGGGTATATCATAATCTGAATGCACACTATAATGCCTGGTGGAATGGAAATGAGAGTCTGAAAGAAGGTATTACCGAAATTGGTAGAACCGCTAAAGATAATTATATGACTGTTTTACCAGTCTATAATACCGGTCCGCAGAGTGTGGCTCAAACCATAAATCCTAATATGGACAGGGCGATTGAAAAAGCATCGAAGGTTATTCAGCGTCACTCCATGTTTTTCAATGACAAGGAATACGTTAAGTGGGTAATATATAGTTACATGATGATTGGCAAAGCCAATTATTATAAGCAGGATTACAGCGCCGCCAGGAGAGCTTTCTACTTCGTAACTGAAAAATACGCCTATTCACCTGTAAAATATGAGGCCCAACTCTGGCTTGGAAAGACATATCATAAATTAAAACAGTATGATATGGCCCTGAGCATTTTTGATAAGTTGACTGAGGATTCAAAGACTACTCTTTTACCCTGGAATGTTCGAAAAGGGTTGCCTATGGCCTATGCCGATATGTATATTGCCCAGGGAAAATATAAGGAAGCCCGTGAGCAATTAGAATCAGGACTACCACTGCAATCAGGCTCAAAGTTTAAGACTCGTTTGTATTATATCCTTGGTCAGATTTATCAATATGAAAACAAGGATAGTCAGGCCACTGAATATTATACTCAGGCGATTAAAGGAACTCCCAATTTTGAGATGGCATTCAATGCCCGCATTAACCTTGCACGTGTGTATGATGCCGGTCGCAGTGATCGTAAGCTCATAGTTAAGGAACTTGAGAAAATGCTCAAGGATGCTAAGAACCAGGATTTTCAGGATCAGATCTATTTCGCATTAGCCGATATAGCTTTCAAGGAGAAGAATGATACACTTGGCATTAATTATTTAAGGAAGTCAGTTTCGACAAGTGTTGATAATGATTTCCAAAAATCAACTTCCGCACTCAGATTAGCTGATATTTACTTCAAAAATCAGCAATATGGTTTCGCCCAGGTTTATTATGATACTGCATTAAACTATCTTCCAAAGGAATATCCCGATTATAATAAAATAAGCACCAGAACAGAGATCATTACCCGTTTAGTTGAAAATTTGCAAATCATTCATGTTGAGGACAGTTTGCAGAATCTGGCAAACATGCCTGAAGCTGACAGGTATGCCATTATTGATAAGGCTATTGCCGATTATATTAGAAAAGAAGAGGAGGCGCAGCGCAAAGCCGAAGAAGAACGTGTAGCTATGGAAGCGGGTATTGCCTTAGGCGGAAAACGTGTTACGGACCTTGAAGGGCAAACTACAGTTAGCGGAGGAGGATGGTACTTCTATAATCCATCGGCAATTGGCATGGGATACAGTGAATTTACCCGTAAATGGGGACGACGCCGATTGGAAGACAACTGGCGTTTGAGTAATAAGCGTGTAATGAACTGGGATTTAACCGCTGAAGGAGGAGAGGCCGGAAGCGATAGTACCAATATATCGGGTAAAGAAAGTGGTAGTGTCGACTTTAAGAAACGTGACACATATCTGGCAAATTTACCAAACACTCCGGCAAAAATAGCGGCTAGTAATGCTCAGATTTCAAATGCCTTGTTCCAGTCAGGAATCATATACATGGAAGAACTTAACGACCTTCCTGAAGCTAAAGAAACATTCGAAACCATGATCAACAGGTTTCCTGCCGACTCAAATGCACTACAGTCGCATTATTACCTTTACAGGATCAGTCGGGATCAGGGCGATTCGACAGAAATGAATTTGCATAAAAACGAAATTATAGAGAAGTATCCTGAAAGCGATTATGCAAAGATCCTCATTGATCCGGGTTATAAGGCTGAGCTTGAAGAAGCCAGCAACCGGGTAAAGAACCTTTATAAAGAAACATATAAAGCGTTTCAGGATGAGTTGTACAAAACTGTAGTCATTTACAGTAATGATGCTCTTAATAATTATCCTAATCACGAACTTGCACCTCAGTTTGCTTACCTGCATGCTCTTGCGATGGGTAAAACCATCAACCAGGATACTATGAAAGTTGAGCTTGCTCAATTAGTTAAGAAATATCCTGAATCATCAGTCATTCCCTATGCTAATATCCTGATAGGTGAAAAGCCTAAATCGGCAGAGGTTGAAGTACCCGGTAAAGAGGGCACACCTTCTCAGGTAACTCCAGTAGATATTTCAATGTACTCTATGGAACCCGGTGCATCACACTTCTATGTATTGATAGTTGATGGGAATCTGGTAAATGTTTACGGTACCAAAGTGAGGATCAGCGATTTTAATTCAAGAAATTATAATCTGAAGAATTTGCAGGTTAACAGTGTTGTGATGGATGGTAATAAACAAATGATCACTGTAAGTACCTTTTCAAACAGTGAAGAAGCAATGGCCTATTTCAATCATATAAGTAGTGATGGTTATATTTTCTCGGGCATTCCCGAAGGCACTTATGATCAGTTTATTATTTCATCTACAAATTATCCAATATTTTTTAAGGAGAAGAAGACACCTCCTTATTTGCAATTCTTTAACCAAAATTATCAAAAGAAATAAGCAACCAATCTTTTTCAATCATGGCCAAAAATAACATACCCGAAGCTCCTCCGTCAGCCAATTTAATACAATCAGGTACATTGATCACCGGAGATATTGAATCAAACGGGAATATCCGAATAGATGGCACTTTAACAGGTACAGTTACCGCCGGTGGTAAGGTGATATTAGGTTCAACAGGATCAGTTGAAGGAGAAATTAATTGTATAAATGCTGATATTGAAGGACATGTAAACGGTACAATCCGCGTTAAAGAACTGCTTTCATTTAAAGCTACTGCTGTGGTAACGGGCGACATAATTGTTAGTAAATTAGCTATTGAACCAGGTGCCCGGTTTACAGGTACTTGTAAAATGGATGGTTCATCGGAAGAAGTACCCGGTATTTATGCAGAACAGGAAGCAACAGCGAGATAAAGGAAAAGAGAACGACGAAAATAATGAGAATCCAATGAATCCATATGCCCGTTATTCGGGTATGGCAGTTCAAATGATCGTCATTATTGCAGCCGGAAGTTATGGCGGTTACAGAGCCGACAAGTGGTTACATTTGTCTTTCCCTGTTTTCACACTGGTTTTATCATTAGGGGCTGTAACTCTGGCAATCTGGCTATTTATTAAAGGATTTAACAACAATAATAACACACATGAATAACGATGTTCGTAAGTTTTTACGCTCACTTTTATTAGTAGCTGCAATCACCGGTTTATTAATTATTGCCACCATCTTACTTATTCCATCAGTTTATGTGAGTCCGGCACTCCCCTATCTCCTCCTGTTTCACACAGCTGTGACATTAATTTCCTTCCTCATTATTGAAAAAAAATTAAGGCAATCGCCTCAAAAGTTTGTAACATATTACCTGGCCAACACAACTGTTAAGCTGATATTATTTTTAGTTATTCTAATGGTATATTCCCTCAACTTCTTGAGTGATGCAGTCAATTTCATTATCAGCTTTTTCATCTTATACCTGATCTTTACTATTCTTGAAGTCATTCAACTGGTCAAAGTCAACCGGGGCATAACAGGTAAAACAAGAATTTAATTTATTCAAATCATTTTTCGGGGAAAACATTAAAGGGCTTTTTGGGAATAGTAAGTCGTAAATAGTTATTACTTTTGAAAGAAATTTCGAATTATGATTTACATCACACGTCAAGAGCATTTTAATGCTGCCCATAGGCTGTTTAAGCCAGAACTTACTGATGAAGAGAATCTTGAAATCTTTGGTAAATGCTCCAATCCCAATTGGCATGGCCATAACTATTCATTATTTGTTACAATAAAAGGCGAAGTAAATCCTGAAACCGGTTTTCTAATCAATTTAAAGGTATTGAGCAGAATAATCAATGACAAAATCATTGAAAAGGTCGACCACCGTAACTTTAATCTGGAGGTTGATTTCATGGAGGGTATATTACCAACAGCTGAAAATATAACTATTCAGATCTGGAAAGAGCTGGAAGGCATAATTATTGATCAGGGTGCTATGTTACATTGCATCAGATTATATGAAACCGAAAGAAACTTTGTAGAGTATTACGGATCGTGATGAAAAAAAAGACATTAATGCAGAAGGATGGAATAGAGGATGGCTTAAATGAAATGGTCGTTGAGAATATGATGGATGACTATTCACTTGAAATTGGATATCGTCGTCGAGATACATATAACCCTAAGACTATTGTTAAACTGGGAAGTCATTATAAGGAAATATTAAAGCTCATAGGTGAAAATCCTGAACGGGAAGGTTTATTGAGAACTCCCGAACGTGTTGCTAAAGCTATGCAATTCCTTACACATGGTTACGACCTTAATCCTGAGGAGATACTCAGATCGGCCATGTTTCAGGAAGATTATAAGCAAATGGTTATTGTTAAGGACATTGAAATATATTCACTTTGTGAACATCACATGATACCATTCTTTGGGAAAGCACATGTAGCTTATATTCCCAATGGGTATATTGTGGGATTGAGTAAGATTCCACGTGTAGTTGATGCATTTGCAAGGCGATTACAGGTTCAGGAACGATTAACCACACAGATTAAGGAGGCTATTCATAACACATTAAAACCACTTGGAGTGGCTGTAGTTATTGAGGCACAACATATGTGTATGAGCATGCGTGGTATTCAGAAACAGAATTCGGTAACCACTACTTCTGATTTTACAGGTGCTTTTCTTGTTGATAAAACAAGAGCTGAATTCATACACCTTATTGGTTCAAGGCTTCATTAGAAATTTACTTCACAATAAGAATTCAGTAATACTGACCACCTATGGAGTTAGAACCTTTCAAACTTGAGCGGTATTTTGCCAAATATGAATTCAATGCACGATACCTGTTATCGAGTTCAGACTTTGATGGGTTTAGTCTTGATTATGTGTTGGCAGCAGCCGAACATGGCGAGCTTGACTTATGGAACAATCTATCACTTGGTTATACTGACTCACAGGGACACCCACTATTGCGTGAAGCCATTTCCCGGCATTACAATACTATTAACAGGGATGAAGTATTTGTTCTTTCACCGGGTGAAGCGAATTATATTCTCATGCAGATTTGCCTGAAACCCGGTGATGATGTGGTTTGTATGCGTCCGGCATATCAGTCATTGTATCAGGTTGCAGTTTCCATAGATTGCAAGATGCATTGGTGGGAACCAGATGATAATGGTCGGTTCAATCCCGATGATCTGAAACAATTGGTTACAGAAAATACCAGGATGATCATCATTAACTTCCCACATAACCCTACCGGATTCTATCCTTCAAAAGATGAATTGCAACAAATAATTGCCATTGCCTCAAAATATAATACTTTACTGTTTTCTGATGAGATGTACCATAAACTGGTACATAATGTGTCGTACCTAAATGATTCTCTGTGCGATCTGTACGATAATACGATCAGCTTATGGGGAACTGCTAAGTCTTTTGGATTGGGGGGTGTGAGGATTGGATGGATTGCAACACATAATCACCTCCTGCTTAAGAAAATGCAACAATGGAAAGATTATCTCACCATATGCAGCAGTGCACCATCGGAGATAATCACCATGATAGCACTCAACAACAGCGAGCAATTTATTGAGGTTAACCTTAAAAAGATCAGACACAATAAAATGATCTTTAAGGATTTTGCAAGCAAGCATGGCGATATGTTCCCTCATTACCGTGAAACAGAAGCTGGTTCTACTGCATTTGTTAAAGTAAATTTAAAGGTCCCAACCCTGCAATACACAGAAGAAGTAGTAAAAGAAACCGGTGTAATGCTTGTTCCAGCCGAAATATTTGAATATGGAAGCAGCCACCTTCGTATAGGATTTGGTCGTGCTAATTTTGCTGAAGCCCTTGCAGTATGGGAGAACTACATCAATTTGGTTGTCCGGTAACCGAAGTAGTTCACATCTGTCCTCTAATAATCAAAAACCTTATCTTTGCGCCTTTAAAAACTAACTGTTATAATATGAAAGCATATGTATTTCCGGGACAAGGTGCCCAGTTTGTTGGGATGGGTAAGAACCTTTACGATACTGTTCCTGAAGCAAAGTTACTCTTCGAAAAAGCAAATGACATTTTAGGTTTTAGAATTACTGACATGATGTTAGAACGAACCGACGAATACCTCAGACAAACAAGAGAAACTCAGCCTGCCATTTTCCTGCATTCTGTAATACTTGCTAAAACGCTTGGTGATCAGTTTAAGCCTGACATGACTGCTGGTCATTCACTTGGAGAGTTCTCAGCATTGGTATCAGCAGGTGCATTATCTTTTGAAGACGGATTAAAACTGGTTTATGCACGTGCTATGGCAATGCAGAAAGCCTGTGAAGCTGAACCAAGTACTATGGCCGCTATACTCGGACTAGATGATATGAAAG
>JBLMZZ010000238.1:0-14574 GCA_050259095.1 Omnitrophica WOR_2 bacterium
TTGCTTCAAGATTTTTAAAGTTTACTACACTTTCCCAAGTAGCTTTTAATCCTAATGGATCACCATAATTTTCAATGAACCCATTTACAAAGTCAACATCCGATTTAAGGTCTTTAACCCAAAGAATATTATAATCATCCCAGGTTTTAAGATCCCCAGTATTATAATACTCTATCAACTTGTTTATTACGTTTTTTTGCTGCTCATTTTCAGCAACTGTTGCTGCTTTTTCCAACCAAAATACTATCTGTTCAATAGCTGCTGAATAAAGACCACCTTTTTTGTAAACTTCTTCAGTGATCTTGTTATTTTCTTTAACAACCTTTGAATTAAGCCCCCATGAGATTAAAGTATCACCATGATTAGCAATTGTCTGAGCTTTCAGTTTACTATAATAATCAACTACTTCCTTCTCATTCACACCTTCATAAAAGTTAGCTGCCGAATAGGTTACCAGATCCTTTTGTGGGTCAAGATTTATACCTTTTGGTGCTACGTTTGGATCAAAGATTACCGGAGTTATCTCAGCAAGGAATTGATCAACTGACTGTCCTTCTCTTACAGGGAAACTGCCTTTAGTAGTATTCTTTACCAGATCAGTGAAAAACTGCTGACTAAATTCAGGTATGAATTTGTCTTTTGAATAGTGATGGTGAATACCATTACTAAACCACACTCTTTTAGTGTAAACCATAAACTTCTGAAATTCATCAGAATTCCTGTCACCTTCATAATTTTCGACAATATTTTCAAGGGTACGTCGAACTGCGAGATTGTATTTATAATTCTGATCAAAGATGATATCTCTTCCGGCAATGGCTGCCTGACTCAGGTAATAAATAAGCTCTTTCTGCTCTAGTGTAAGTTGATCAAAACCGGGTACCTGATAGCGTATTATTTTCAGGTCGGCGAACTGTTCAAGCAAATACTTGAAGTCATCCTTCTTTTCTTCGGGAGCAACTGTTTGTTTACAAGAAGTTGCAGAAATTGTAATTATCATAAGTGCAATAAAACTTAATTTTTTCATACTTGCTAACAGACTTTAAACGGATTTGTTGTTTAGTGAATTTTTAATATTGATAAGTCTATCACCCTTCAATATTGGAACAGAAGTTGATTTACCTATTTGGAGTGAGTACTTTAATACATTATCAAAGCCAAGCTTCTCAAGACGTTTAAAGTGAGATGATTCTCTTATTAATGGTTCGGGATCTCCATTACAACTTTCCCATAGGAGAATAGAAGTAAGTGTAGAATCACCTGATGATTGAAATTGCTTTTTTTGCAAAAGTGTTTGAGCAATAGCACCTGCACAAAGGGTATCTTCAAGACTATAGTTATTTTTCCAACCTGCACATAATAAGATAACATCCTGATTGCACTCAATAAGCCAGTCACAAATTGCAGGTACATTTAAAAATGATGCAATGGCAACTTGTCCCGAGGAAGAGGCAAGCGTTATAGCCTTTGTTCCATTTGTAGTTGTGTAATAGATTGATTTGCCGTTGATAGAAGAGACCATAAAATCGAATGCGGAATTACTGAAATCAGCGAAATCAGGTTTAAGCCCATCACGTTCAGCTGCAACCAATTCATTCTTTTCTTTAAAACTTATTGCGGATTCAATAGAATCAAGTGGAATGATCTCTTTTACACCATAGTCAAATGCAGTGCATAAAGATGTTGTAGCCCGTAAAATATCTATCACCACAGTTACTGTGGGATTTATCTTAGCGATAAATGGATAGAGTGCAGGTGAAAAACAGACTTCAACAGTTGGCATCGTATTACTACTTTATAAAAAAAGATAACCGGACATTAAGTAACATCCGGTATATCAACATTTTAAATCCTATTAATCTTTATAGAAAGGTAATTTAACCAATTTTGCCTTTAAAGCTTTACCTCTGATATTAATAAATATCTCTGTGCCAAGCTTTGCAAATTCAGAATTTACATATCCCATACCAATGGCAATATTAAGAGATGGTGATTGTGTACCTGATGTAACTTCACCTATAACATTCCCTTTGCTATCATTAATTGGGTAATGCTGACGAGGTATACCTTTGTCAATCATTTCAAAACCAACGAGTTTTTTTGATACTCCTTCGGTTTTTTGTTTTAGAAGATATTGTTTGTTAACAAAATCTTTACTGTCAGTAAACTTTGTAATCCAACCTAATCCGGCTTCAATAGGAGAGGTGGTATCATTAATATCGTTTCCATACAGGCAAAATCCCATTTCCAAACGTAAAGTATCACGAGCACCCAATCCAATTGGTTTGATACCAAATTCAGCACCAGCTTCAAAAACAGCTTTCCATATTTTTTCAGCATCTGCATTGGCAAAGTAAATCTCACATCCGCCTGCTCCGGTATAACCGTTAATTGAAAGGATAACATCTTTAACACCTGCAAGATCAACTTTCTTGAATGAATAATATTCCATATCCATTATAGGAGTACTAGTCAGTTTTTGCATTGCTTTAAGAGCAAGAGGTCCTTGAACTGCCAATTGTGAAATTTCATCGGAAGCATTGTATAGTGTAGCACCGAATTTATTCTGTGAATTGATCCAGTTCCAGTCTTTTTCTGTGTTAGATGCATTTACTACGAGAAGGTAAGTTTCAGCATCAATGCGATATGTTAGAAAGTCATCAACAATTCCACCTTCATTATTTGGGAAACAACTGTACTGGACTTTTCCATCAACTAGTTTTGAAGCATCGTTTGAGCTCACCCATTGAATAAGATCCAGTGCTTTAGGCCCTTTCACCCATATTTGTCCCATATGGGAGACATCAAAAACGCCAACTTTTTTTCTAACGGTTTCATGTTCAATCATAAGACCTTCGTACTGAACCGGCATATAGAACCCTGCAAAAGGAACCATCTTAGCTCCCAGTGCTTCATGAATCTTAGTAAATGCAGTGTGTTTCATTTCAATGTATGTTTTAAATATTCATGGCAAACCTACGTAGTTTTTAGAAAATAATTCCTAAAAATCATCAAAAAATACTGAACATTTTGCCTCTTAATTCCTTAATGTGAGAGTAAGACTTACTTTTTTTTAAATTTGAGAAGAAAATAATCGGTAAGGAACAAAAAATCATTTATATTTGCAACTTCTTAAGTAATTCGATCCACTCTCATTATTTCAATCTCTCTTTTTAAGTAGTACCAGAATGAATCTGGAGTGCGGTTAAGATATTCATCTAATTTTCTGATCAAATTCTGATTAAACAACAATAATTAATTTTTATGTACGATATCATTGAGCTTAACAACAAGCCTCTCGAAGATTTAAAAGACATCGCACGGAATTTAAATATTCCAAAATATGATGCAATGAAGAAGCAAGATCTGATATATCAAATCCTTGATTTTCAGGCACTCAATCCTTCCAAAGAAATGCTCGAAAAAGAAAAAGCCAATAGGGAAAATAAGTTTAAACGACAAAGGATTCCTGATGACAGATTTAATAAACCACGCCAGCCACAAGCAGATAAACCACCCAAAGGTGCCCCAATTGCTTCATCCAATCCTGCTGTAGCTCAATCAAAAAACAATAATTCTATAAAACAAGAAGAAATAAAAGAGCCGGTTGCTATAACCGAAGAAGCTCCTTTAAAACAACCGGTTGCAGTTGAAAGTGCTTCACAAAAGCCACAATCGAATGCCCCTAATGCTCAACAGAAGAAGCCGGTAAATACCGAGAACCAATTTAATCGACATCAGGGACCAAGAAATCAGGACGAGAGATCAAATAAACCAAAAAGAGGCCGTCCTAAAAGAGATGAGTTAGAGAGCCCTGCTCCAACACAGCAACCAATACCTTTCAATCAAAAGATTGAGGAAAGACCAGAACTTATTGTTGATGAAAAGGACGGTTTCCCGATTGATCTTATAGCATCTTCAAAATCAGATCATATTGATACAGAGGCTTTATTACTAAGTAATGAACCAATCGATGAACCAATAATCGAAGAAGTTGAAATTGAAAAAGCTCCTGTTGCTGAAGTTGAAGAAAGTAAGAGTGAAGTGCAAGAACCTGAAACCAGAGTAGAACATACTTCATCAGGACAAGATAAAACAATTGAACCTGAACCTTACAGACCTACCGAACGCTTTAATAGGGAATATCCAAATCCACGTCAAAGGTTTCCTGAAAGAAATGACAGGCCTGAAAGACAAGATCGCCCTGAAAAGAAACGTGAGGAATTTACCTGGGAATTTGATGGTTTTATTTCTAGTGATGGTGTTCTTGAAATTATGCCCGACGGCTATGGTTTCCTCAGATCATCTGATTATCATTATCTGAATTCTCCTGATGATGTTTATGTTTCACAGTCACAGATTAAATTATTCGGACTCAAAACAGGTGATACTGTTAAAGGTACAATCCGTCCTCCAAAAGATGGTGAAAAGTATTTCCCGCTTATCAAGGTTGAACTTATCAATGGACGTACACCTGATGAAGTAAGAGATAGAATTCCATTCGATTATCTTACTCCTTTGTTCCCTGAAAAGAAATTTAAGTTAACAGGTCATCCAGGCTCTAACTTATCTACCAGAGTTATTGATCTTTTTGCTCCTATAGGAAAAGGTCAGCGTGGACTTATTGTTGCTCAGCCAAAAACAGGAAAGACTGTATTACTTAAAGAGATTGCTAATGCAATTGCATTCAACCACCCCGAAGCTTACCTGATCGTTCTTCTCATTGATGAACGCCCTGAAGAAGTTACTGACATGGCCAGAAGTGTAAAGGCAGAGGTAATTGCTTCAACCTTTGATGAACCTGCAGAACGTCATGTAAAGATTGCGAACATTGTTCTTGAGAAGGCTAAACGTATGACTGAATGTGGTCATGATGTGGTTATTCTGCTTGACTCTATTACCAGACTTGCCAGAGCATACAATACAGTGTCACCCGCATCCGGGAAAGTTCTTTCGGGTGGTGTTGAAGCAAACGCTCTCCAGAAACCCAAAAGGTTCTTTGGTGCTGCCCGTCAAATTGAAAACGGAGGTTCACTTACTATCATTGCAACCGCTCTTATTGATACAGGCTCAAAAATGGATGAAGTTATTTTTGAGGAATTTAAAGGAACCGGTAACATGGAGTTGCAACTCGACAGGAAATTGTCGAATAAACGTATCTATCCTGCAATTGACATTGTTGCTTCAAGTACTCGTCGTGAAGATCTGCTTTTAGATAAAGAGACATTGCAGAGAATATGGATCTTAAGAAATCATTTGGCTGATATGAATCCTCTTGAAGCTATGGAATTCTTAAAAGATAAGATGAAATATACTCAAAGCAATGAGGAGTTCCTTATTTCAATGAACGGCTAAGAATAAAATCAGAGTTCTTAATAGAGAATACAAAAAGAATACTAATAATACAAAGAGGCTGCCTCAATCGAGACAGCTTCTTTTTTTATGCCTTCATTTTTCTAACACAGTACAATGCTCCTTCCTCAATAATTGCATAGGTTATCTTTTATAGCTTTCAATTTTGCACCGAAAAGCAAAGAACAAGTATCAAGGTCGTATTGAAGTTGTATTTCAAACGTTTTTCAACCGTTAATTGTACGTACTTCATACGTGCGTACACGTACGAAATACGTATGAAATACGTATAAAATACGTATGATATACGACTTCAACCCCAATTTAAATCAACTTTTGAAAAAACGCGTAGCTTTCTTTTCCACTTCTTGATACTATGAAAATAGAACTTAGTACAATCAATAAAAGATCGGCACCAGCTTTATTTGGTAGTGTGAAAATTGAAAGAAGTGAACAGGTGGTTACGAACTACAAGGATTGATGTAGCATTTTATTCATTGACTTAAATAAAGCAAAAAGGCCGTCCTTTTGAGACGGCCTTTTTAATTAATTACTCGTAAAGTACTTTATGACAGTCGGAGCACATGGCCGTCTTCCACGCATCCCTGATATTCACCGGATGTTGAAATTCCATGGTACTCATCAAAGGAACATTAGTTGTATGTTTTGCCGGACCTTGTGCTAAAATAGAATGGCACAGATCGCAGTTCTTACTAATGGTTTCACCTTTTGATGTTTTATGTCTGTCGCTATGGCAACGGAAACATCCCTGTGATTCGAGGTGACCAATATGATTCAGGTATTGCGTTGCATCAGCTTTCATATAAGGGAATACATTATCATCGTATTCACCATTAATGGCAAGAATAGCTTTCTTTATTCTGGCACTTTCTTTCTTTAATACTGCCGGCTGTTCATCCTGATAGAAGGCCATTATAGTAGAATCAATTGACTTATGGGCAGCTTGAGTACTTGGATAAGTCAATTTCAAAGCCTGCATTGCAGCGTATTTGATATATGGGATATCGCTTGGTATTTTCCCTGATACAATTGCCATATCAATATACGATTGAGAAGATTGATAGATATGAGAAGGTCTGTTATGGCAGTCCATACAGTCCATAGACCTCTTTTCTAAGGTGTCCATTGCAACTTTGTCTACCGGATTCTCTTCATCCATGAATATTTTTACTTCACCTGTTTTAAGATTGGTGAGTTTAACCCATGGAATGTTTTCACGATCCTTGGTACCGGCTATATATTCAATTTTGAAATTCTTATTAATATGCCAGTGAATACCTTCAGATAATCCCATTGCGCTATGCTCTGGTCCAATTTTCATTAACAGTGAAATATCCCATTCTGAGTTGCTTGAATCAGCAAGATAAGAACGTTGATTTCTTAGCTTCTGAGAATAAAACTTTTCAGGCCAGTGGCATTTTTCGCATGTTTCACTTGCCGGCCTTAAATTATGCAGAGGTGTAGCAATTGGTCGTGAATATTTTTTAAATATAACTGAATATACCTGGTAAAGACCTGATAATTTTGATTTTACATACCAACTTGCGCCTTCGCCTACATGACATTCAACACATTTAACCTGTGCATGAGCTGAATGCTGATAAGTAGTGTATTCGGGTTCCATAACCTGATGGCAAAGCGTTCCACAGAACTGAACAGATTCAGTATAGTGAAAAGCCTGATAACTGCCGATTGAAGAGATGATCAGGAGTACAACAGTGATAATTGAAACTCTGATTAAAGCTCTTCTCTGGAACTTTATATTCATATCAAGAACAGGCCATTTACCGATAGCGCCATTCTCAGGTATTTTTTTTCTTCTCTGAATCACCATTCCAATAGGAATCAACAGAAGGCCTATTACAAGGAAGATGGGGACTACAATGTAAATGAATAAACCCAGGTAGGCATTACTTTCCTTTGTAAACAAAGAAAAAAGGAATAAAATGAAAATAATTATAAGGCTGTTTACCGCAAGAATAAACCCGCTTATACTTATCCAGTTGTAAATTGATTTAGAGATTTTCATTGTTTTGGCTGTTAGACGCTGTTATCTAATGAGATGATTAAACATCATGGATATACTTCAAATATAAGATATAATGAGTTACTCTCCAAATGTTGAGATAAGAACTGATAAATAATTACAAAAAAAAACAGGTGCCGGTCAGATTTGGCACCTGTCTTTGAAAAATTCGGTTTACTTAAGTGAGCGAATGTAATTTACAAGTGCCCATCTGTCACCTTCATCGACAATTTTCTTTTCGAAATTTGGCATTTCATCACGGCCAACGATTGATTGGTAGTAAACTTCTCCATCTGTTTCAGCCTGGAATGTTTTACTTGCAAAGGATGGAACTGTGGTTTTTAACATTGCTGACTTTGGACCATCACCTAACCCTTTAGTACCATGACATGATTTGCAATGTTTATTGAACATCTCTTTTCCAACTGAATTAACTGTTGGATCGTTTGCTTTAATTGTGCTTTTCATTGTTTTATACTTAGCCGGAACGTTCCATGGTCCGCCTGCCTTCTGAGCCATAGCTATGTTAGCCAAACTAAACATGAAGGCTAATGTGAGAAAAGTAACGATTCTAATTGAATTTTTCATCTTGTTTAATTTATTTTAGATTTAAAAATGAGTTACCATTGGCAGACCTAAACATTGCTTTTGAAACTAGCTAAATATTAAATTCACCGTTCCAAAGATAAATATATATCGATTTGTAGATACGTTTAGTGTAAAACTTATTAGTTGTTTTACACGCACATTTTAATTGACATATATCACTGTACTAACAAAAAAAAGGCCAAAAAGAAACATTCAGATTATAAATTAATTGTCAAGATTAAATTATTGTTCCATAAGCTAATCACCTTGTTGTCAGTTCTAATTGACTGACCACTTCTAAATTCAAAAGAAGCTTTTGAACTCATAATTTCTGAGCCGATTCCAACACTATAACAGGGAGATATCTCATAGTTAAGATGAACACCTGCACCATAAGCAAAACTCAGATCCTTAGAAGTTGTGATTTCATAATATGGAGGACCGGTTTGAAAGTAATCGGGTTTATACAACTGATAAGGAGTATATGATAAGAATACACCGCCCTTTAATTGAGCCATTAATGAAAATGATTTACTAATTCTTGAAGTGTATGATGGTCCTGCCATGATATGTACAACTTTGAAAGGATCACTTCTAATGTAGAGGTCTTCAAGAAAGGGATCGGCCTTTACTTTTTCGTACCCAAGAATACCAACAGCAATAGGATTCAATTGAATTCCTGAACTGATTGAAACTCCCCATAGATTATTATGAATCCAATTAATTTCTGCAGAACCTGTAAAGCCGGGAAGCGCAAAGCTACCTTTTTCAAGGTTAGTAGATGAGAAATCAAAAACTGGAATTGCGATCCCTGATTGTAAGGAGAGCTGAAATGTATTTATTTGCGCAGAAGCAATTGTTATCTTAAGCAAAAGAAGAAGCAGGAGAGGGAGACACCTTTTCATGAGAGAATATTTTTAATAAAAGTACTAATAACCATGATAACAAAGTAAAGAAACAAAAGACCGCTGCAATTTTGATAGCAGCGGTCTTTATTACGTTTAAAAAATTAACCTATCTATGCCTTAGTTAATTGCGGTAAGTGAATTCTGCAATAAAGCTTTGGTATATTTATAGTTATGAATTCCAAGGCTATAATCCCTGAGGCATAACTGGAAGTTAATAAGAGCACCCATTTGAGCATTGGTAATGGTGATCTTAGGTAAGGTAAGATTGAAAGCTTTCTGATCAGCACTCCATGCATTTGATGGAGAAGGATTCTGGAAAAGACTTGGGTTGTTGGTAACACCAGCAGGATTTGTGATAGGATCATAGATATTCAGATAACCATCATAATGATTGTCGGTATTAGCAGCCCACATGTTAGTTTCAGCATCCGGGTTTCTGTTAAGCATTTCAACGCCACCAATGTTAAGAGCAGCAGCAAGTTGGTTAAGTAAATTCTTAATATCAGTTCTTGGACCTGTCCAGAAACTTGCAGAACTTGCGTCAACATTAGTATGACAACCATCTGAATTACAGCCATTGAAATTGCCGGCTGCGAAGAAGGTATGACCACCTGATTTTCCATTCATAGCTGCCATATGGCAATCCTGACATGAAGCTTCAGTAGTATGTGCAGAGTTACCATAAGCAACACCCGGGAATTCAATACCACCAACACCTGCATAGATAGCACCAGCAGTACCGTAGTGAGTATGTGTTCTGTAAGCAGGTTTTAATTTGTTTACAGTAGGATCAGCTGGGTTGTATACAAATCCTTCAGGATTTGAAATCAATTCAGCATAGTTAAGTACGTTGCCATCAACTGCAGAAGCAGTGAAAGGACGTGGTTGATGACATTTGATACAGAGATTACTTCTGCCACCATCAGCTTGTACATCAATTGTTTTAGTTCCACCCCACATAGTTAATGAAACTGGAGCAACAGTTGTTAAAGCTAAATCACCAACAGAATAAGTAGTGTGCAATGCACTGTGACATGTTGAACAGGTGATTTCACCTATTGCAGCACCTGGAACTGAAGAATAGTCATTTACATATTTACCAGTAGTTTCATTCTTTGTAAAAGTAGAAGGAATGTTATTCTGGCAAACATATTTGAAAGCTTCTGATAGATGGCAAGGTCCGCAAGATGCGTTACCAGCTTCTTCAAAAGCAGCTTCACCATAACTATGTTTAGATAGTTCGTATTGTGTTGCAGCTTTTTCAATTACATCAGGAGCATGACACTCGATACAAGTAGCAGTACCATCAGCTCCAACAGCACCGTCAACTCCGTTGACACCATCTTTGCCTGCAGGTCCTTCTTTAGTACAACCAGCCATAAAAATATTGCCGGCTATAAATAATCCCGCTGTGATAGCGGTTAGAAAAAACGTTTTTCTTTTCATAAGCAGATTTTTGTTTTTGTGTTTGTGTGTTTATTTAGTTATGTGTTTCATGATAACCATCAATCATACTTTTAAAATTTGAAGTAGCTGTATGACCTACGGTGCAAAAGTAAATATGGATAATTAAAAAAAGCGATACCAGAAATCCCAACGTTGCGTGAAACAGACTTGTTAGAGTAATACCTCCAAATTGAAATAGTCGGGTTACAATAATGTCAGGAAATAATAATGCCCATCCGGTTATGAAGATGAAAGGTAATATTAGATACATAATTGCTATATAAGTCAATTTTTGCATCGGATTAAATTTACGATTCTCATTAATAGAGAAAGGAGCTGATTCTCCAACGAACATTCCATATGAATAATACCTGACTTGTTTGAAGATTTCTTTAGCAAAACCAGCTAACTTTTGTCTATAGTATTTTCCGTTGCCGGTAGTTAAATTACCGATGATGAATACTAAGTAGAAGATTGTTAAAAGAATTCCACAGATATTATGTAATGACACTGCTGTATCAAATGAAATGAAGTGTGACTCATGACTTGCATATTGCATACTGATACCTGTGAAAATCAATAACAGGCATAAGAGGGCATTTGATGCGTGCCACAATCTTACCCACACAGGGTACAGATAAATCTTATTTGCTTGCATTTGTAGTTGATTTTCGAGTTCTAAAATAGGCATGTATTGCAACTGCCAACAGTGTAAGTGCAAAGATTGCTATACTTGCTATGTTAAGATAATAGTTTCTGTTTGCACTAATTACATAAGCTTCATTAAGTATGATTCCATTATAGAAACCTGCCTTGTTTCTTTGTTCACTTACTTCGTGTTTGTAAAGTGAAGACATAAGTATTGAATTGGTAGAATGACATTCCACACAATTCTTAACAGCACCACTACCCGGACGAATTAAATGAGCTACCATCAAACTATCATTTTGTTTTGCATGGCAGTCAATACATCTTACCTTACTAAAATGGAGAGCCTGATTAGGCAACCAGTCATGTTTTTCAATTAAATTAGGTATTTGTTTTTTTGTAAGGTCACTAAATTTAATTACATTACCATGACACTGTAAACACATATCATTATCTATAGCTACTCTCTCTTCAATTGAGATGTCTCTCGACAGCTTATAGTAATGCGGATTATGGCAACTCCAACAGGTAAAGCTATCACCAAGCTTTTTGGCATGAACGCTTTGGCTATATTCGGCATCAATAGTTTCAAAGTTAAAACTTGCATATGCTTCATCTCCACCATGACAGTCGAGACATACATATCCTGTTTCAAACTTTACACTTTGAGGATGAGGAGTTGTTTCATAGTCAGAAGAATGACAATCAGTGCATTTGAACTTACCATGGGTTGCATTGGCAAGTTTACCCTGATCAATGCGTAACTCCCTGTACATACTAAGTGTTTTAGTTTCTCCCGAAGCTGAATCACTTAATGTGTAATGAGAACCACCGTGGCATTTCAGGCACTTCTGGCTTTCTTCAGACATAGGCTTTACAGGATCGGTAGAAGCAGCCGAAAGCACTATGAAGATTATCAACAGAAGTCCGGTTGTTACAGCAAATTGAAACTGCTTCCCGGTTAGTATCCTTTTAAACATTATAGTTTCTTGAATAATTTTTTTAATGATTGAATTCAGGATAATCTTCATCGTTTGAAGATTATCCTGAACCATCAATTAATTTATTTCTTCATGGTACGGATGTAACCAACAACAGCCCATCTGTCTTGGTCATCAGTAATCTTCTTTTCAAAATTTGGCATTTCACCACGACCAACGAATGACTGGTAATAAATTTCACCATCAGTTTGTGCCTGGAAAGCTTTTGAAGAAAAGTCACCTGTTCCTGCTTTCATACTTGCAGCTTTTGGTCCGTCACCTAATCCTTTAGCACCGTGGCAAGCTTTGCAATGCTTATTGAAAAGTT
Source organism: Omnitrophica WOR_2 bacterium (assembly GCA_050259095.1). Lineage (GTDB taxonomy): Bacteria > Bacteroidota > Bacteroidia > Bacteroidales > Lentimicrobiaceae > Lentimicrobium. The sequence continues at coordinate 12,298 of JBLMZZ010000238.1, forward strand.
CTTTACCTTCAGCTGTGATGCTTGGAGCACCAGCTTTTACAGTACTCTTCATAGTTTTGTATTTAGCTGGAATGTTCCATGGTTCTCCGGCCTTTTGGGTCATAGACATTGCAGTAAAAAGAAAAGCTAGGGTGCTTCCCAGTAATACAAGATGTTTGATTGATTTTTTCATTGATAGTATTTATTTTATTGTTTAGTCAATTAAAAGCCCCATAAACGGGTAACGTTAAGTCCGATAAGGAATGTTTGATTATAATTGAACATCATATTTTCCTGTGGGAGAATAAGTTGTGAAGTTCCAACATATACATGGAATGCATGAGTGCTGGTTGATACTTCAAGACCAATAGCGAAGTTAGGTTCAATACTTCCTAATCTCTTTTCAACGCTCTTATTAACATCTTCACGCCATTCCGACATGTTCTGTATCACTAATGGGAAGTCACCCGAAACTATTAAAGAACTTTGTGGTGAGAATTTTATTCTTCCAGCTGCCGATAAAGTAATTCTGTCGTGGTCAATAGAATCAGTCTGTGCATTATAGTGCGTAAATGATGGTGCTATCTGCAAAGAGAACATATCATTAAACCTGCGTGATAAGATCACTTGTGAGAAGTAAGATACTCTGTTTGAGAACTTATAGTTGGTTCCCCAAATATCCTTATTTCTGCCATCAATGCCTATTACTTCATATAATGTTATTGTAAGAGGAATAGAATTTGATCTGGTTTGTTGAAGTAAATTATACTTGATTTGCAGATCTTCCATTTTCTTGAATTTTGTTGCTCCAATTCCAACGGTAAGATTATTGAGAATACTGAAATTCAAACCTAATCTAATGTTTGAAGGTGACCAGATACCAAAGAAATCTGAAACTCCATTTTCCATTGAACCAAACCTGTGCTGAATAACCAGTTCCAGTGTTTTAGCTGCCGGAATTGTTGCAGTTGCATTGTCAAATAATAATCCGCTTTCAAATGCCGGACGTGCAGGGCGTTCTTTTTGTGGTTCTGCTTGTGTTGAGTCAGCTTCATACTGAGCATAGGTGAACACCGGTGATAATGTGAATGATGCAAATAATATGATCATCATTCCGAATACGTTAAATATTTTTTTCATGTTCTTCGTGTGTGTCTAATGATCAAATTAATTTTGTTTAGCTCCCTGGGTGATCCATGCAAGTACATGGTTTGCATCATCCGGTGTTGAGTATGCTTTCATACTTCCGGTTGACATTACTTTATATAAGATACTGTTTTTTGGAGTAACGGTATCAATTAAATTTAAACTGGTTATACTACTGTAAGCATTCGCCGGAGTTAAATCCGGATCCCATGCTCCAGTTGCATGACACCCACTTACATTACAACCTCCGTTGAAAATGGGAATAATGTCAGTTGAGAATTTTACTTCTTCTGTAATCGGAGGAGCCGGAGGAGTGAGGATATAATCGTACTCACACCCTGAGAATAAGGTCATTAGAAGTGCTCCAGCGAAAGCAAATCTTGTTACTTTTTTACTCTTTAATAGTCTCATTGTCTGGTTGGTTTTGGATGATCAAAGAAAGTAATTATATACGTTGTTGTATGTGATTGAAAATTGATATTTTTGTACTCTAAAATGGACAATTCGCAATAGGTACATTGATGTATATCAACTACTGAATTAACGTAAAAGAGAAATGAATAAAACAGAAGCAACTCATTGCCTGCATTGTAGAAACAGGTCGGATATTTTCACTCAACTAAATGATTCAGAACTTAGTAGAGTGAATGATTGCAGAGTGAGCATGCATTATTCAATCGGCGAAATTATCTTTAAACAAGGTTCACCCTGTCATGATTTTGTTTGTGTTACCTCCGGACTAGTGAAATGCTTTATTGAAGGGGAGGACGACAAAAAGATCATAATCGGTTTTGTTAGGCCGGTGGAATATATTTTTGCTCCCGGAGCTTATGTTGACCGTCGTCATCACTTTACCGCTATCGCTTGTGAAGAAACATCTGTATGCCTTGTTTCTTCTGAAGTATTTCAGGATCTTATTAAAACGAATTCATCTTTTGCTAATGAAATTATCTCTAAGATAAGTTTCCAGGCAATAGAGCTTTGTAATCAACTTACCAATGTAACTCATAAACAGATTCCCGGACGTATGGCTGATACTTTACTCCGTTTATCACAGGTTGTTTATAAACGAAATCCTTTCACATCATGTTTAACCCGACAGGATATGGCTGATATGTGTGGAATGACTAAAGAAAGTGTGGTTAGGGCTCT